>NZ_JAQGFU010000006.1:0-83947 GCF_030078455.1 Klebsiella sp. Ech2A
CGGCTGAACATGCGGCCAGCCGGCGCCGGCTCCGCCGGACGAGCTGGAAGGCTCGCGCGGCGTTTCGCGGCCGTAGCGCGCGGCGGCTGGCTCACGCGCGGGGATCGGCTGTGCAAAATGGTTAGCGCCGGCCGCGATCCGATTCTCCGGAATCTGCAGACGCGGCGGCTCCTCACCCTCTTCCGCCAGCGGCGCGCTGAGCTGCTGCTGGAGGACGCTGAGCACCCCTTGATAGATAAAATCATGGACCAGCCGGGACTGGTGAAAACGCACTTCGTGCTTCGCCGGATGGACGTTGACATCCACCTGGTGCGGGTCAATCTCAAGGTACAGGACAAAAGCCGGCTGCTGATCGGCCCCGAGCTTATCTTCACAGGCCTGGCGAATAGCGTGGTTGATCAGCCGATCGCGCATCATACGGCCGTTGACGTAGCAGTACTGGATCTCCGCCAGCGCCGGATTGGTGTGCAGCGGATCGGCCACCCAGCCGCTGAGGGTCAGATCGCCGTGCTGCCACTCAATCGCCAGCGCCTGCTCGAGGAACGGCGTACCGCAGATAGCCCCCAGCCGCCGCTCGCGCTGTCCGCCCGCGGGTACGGCGCGATACTGGCGCATCGCCTTGCCGTTATGGCTGAGATTAATCGTGACGTCGAAACGCGCCAGCGCGATGCGGCGGACGATTTCATCGATGTGGTTGAATTCCGTCTTTTCGGTACGCATAAACTTGCGGCGTGCCGGGGTGTTATAGAACAGATCCAGCACTTCCAGCGTGGTGCCGACCGGGTGCGCCGCCGGCTTGACGGTCACATCCTGATCGCGCCCTTCGGCGTAGGCCTGCCAGGCCTCCTGCTGCTCCGCCGTGCGGGAGGTGAGGGTCAGCCGCGCCACCGAGCTGATGCTGGCCAGCGCTTCCCCGCGAAAGCCGAGGCTGATGATGGCTTCCAGATCGTCGAGGGAGGCAATTTTACTGGTGGCGTGGCGAGCCAGCGCCAGCGCCAGCTCGTCCTTTTTGATGCCGCAGCCGTTGTCCCGAATGCGGATAAGCTTCGCGCCGCCGCGTTCGATATCAATATCAATTCGGGTCGCGCCGGCATCAAGGCTGTTTTCGACCAGCTCCTTAACCACCGACGCCGGACGTTCCACCACCTCACCTGCGGCAATCTGGTTGGCGAGCTGCGGCGGCAGAACCTGAATCGGCATGACTGACTCCTTAATTTATCAACGTCCTGCCAGGCGACGCGGCGCTGGCCGTTTGTGCGGACTCGCCGCGCGGGGCTGATTGCAGCGGGTGCTGCATAAAGTAATTACGCAGACCGTTATAAATTGCTTCGGCAAGCTGCTGCTGATAGTTGTCGCTGGCCAGCAGCCGCTCTTCGCCGGTGTTGCTGATAAAGCCGGTTTCGACGAGGATCGACGGAATATCCGGCGAACGCAGCACGCCGAGGCTGGCGTGTTCCGGACGGCGCTTGTGGAGATCGCCGACCCGCTGCAGCTGGCTCAATACGTTAGTCGCCACATCATACCCGACGCGCTGGGAATGGCCGAACTGTAAATCCAGTACCGCCTGGCTCAGGTAGGGATCCGACTGGCTGTTCGCCAGCACGTCGCCCGCGCCGCCGAGCAGCTCGGACTGCTTCTCATGCTGCTCGAGCCAGCCCGCCATTTCGCTATTGGCGCGGCGGTTGGACAGCACCCATACCGACGCGCCGGTAGCGTCACGGTTCGGCGCCGCATCGGCGTGAATCGACACCAGGAAGTTGGCATTCTGCTTACGGGCGACGTCAGAACGGCCCATCACCGAAATAAAGTAGTCGCCGTCGCGGGTCATGACCGGCCTGAACATCGGGTCGGCGTTCAGCAACGTACGCAGCTTGCGGGCAATAGAGATGGTCACGTTCTTCTCTTTGGTGCCGTCCGGGCCGATCGCGCCGGGATCCTGGCCGCCGTGGCCGGCATCGATCGCAATAATGACCTTATCGTCCGTCGCCACCGCGCGCGCGGCCGGGCGCGTCACGGGATGGCTCTCGGTCATCGCCGTTTGCCGTTCGTTACCCGATGACTTAAACGGGTTGCGCGCCGGCGCCACCGGCACCGGACGTGGGGCGATCGTCGACGTTTCCACCCGCTTCACGACCGCCGGAGGCGGTGGAGGGGGCGGCGGAACGTCGGCGTTAATCGTGAACACCACGGTATAATTAGAGCCGTTTTGCTGCTTCACCGCGCGGGTTTTACCGTCTTCCGTCAGGTCCACCAGCAGGCGCAGAGACTGGGTATCCTGCGCGGCGCCCGCGCGAATGCTTTTCACCAGGTTGCTGCCGCTAAACAGCAGCGGTAATCCCTGCAGGGTGCCGGTCTGCTTGATATCCAGCGCCACCGTGCGTTTGCCCTGCGGGCTAAAGGAATATTCAGGATCGCCGATAAAGCTAATGGTAATACGGGCCTGCCGATCTCCGTTAGAGACCTGGATATCGGATAAACTTGCCGCAAAGGTCTGCATGCTAAACAGCATCAGCGCAGCGGCCAGCCAAGGGGTTATGCGATATTTCATCCCGCGATCCTTCAGGCTAAACGCGCCAGTAAAGACTCACCCAATGAGGAGACTGCCGTTACGCGCGCCTCACGCCCTTGTGCCTGATACTCAAGATGAATTTCGACATCCGGCTCGGGCAGCACGCCCGCGCCCTGCTGCGGCCATTCAACCAGGCAGATAGCATCGTCAGTAAAATAGTCACGGATCCCCATAAACTCGAGCTCTTCGGGGTCCGCCAGGCGGTAGAGATCAAAGTGATACACCATCAGGTTTTCGAGGGTGTACGGCTCCACCAGCGTATAGGTAGGGCTTTTGACATTCCCGCGGTGGCCGAGTGCGTGTAAAAAGCCGCGGCTGAAGGTCGTTTTACCCGCGCCTAAATCGCCATACAGATAGATGACCGTGGCGCCCGTACAGAGCCGTGCAATACGGTTGCCAAGGTCCAGGGTTGCCTGCTCGTCGGGTAAAGGAATCACTCGGTTAATCATGGTCTACGTCAATCACATCCGGGTTAACAACACGCCTGAGCGTGGAAAAAAGATCGGTCGCCAGCATCCCACGAGTGCCATCTCTGGCAGCCAGTCGGTCTGCGGCTTCGCCGTGCGCCACGCAACCGGCGCAGGCAGCATCATACGGCGTCAGCTTTTGCCCTAACAGAGCGGCAATAATACCGGTGAGCACATCGCCCATTCCGCCGCTGGCCATACCGGCATTGCCGGCATCGATAATACCCATCTCGCCTGCTTCACTGGCCACCACCGTCCCCGCGCCTTTCAGCACGACCACGCCACCATAACGTTTTACCAGACGTTGAGCAGAATGTAAGCGATCGCTTTCAATTTCTGCCACGCTGCAGTCAAGCAGACGGGCGGCTTCGCCGGGGTGTGGCGTCAGCACGCGATTGTGACGTTTATCGGCATTGATTGCCAGCAGGTTCAACGCATCCGCATCCCACACCATCGGTTTCGCAAAGCTCTCCAGCTGGCGTAGCGCCCGCGTCGCCCATTCGCTCTGGCCGAGTCCCGGACCGATCGCCACCACATCAGCCCACTGCAGACTGTCATCGAGGCTCTGCGGCGTGAGCGCATCCACCATCAGTTCCGGCCTGGCGGTAATAATCGGCGCAATATTTTCCGGATGGGTCAACACCCGCACGAGCCCCGCTCCCGCCCGCAGCGCCGCTTCTCCTGCCATCCTGATGGCGCCAGCGGTGCCGCGGTCGCCACCCACGATCGCCAGCCTGCCGTGATCGCCTTTATGGGAGGTCGCGCGGCGCGGCGGCAGCCAGCCCGCCAGCTGCGAGGCGTCAAAGCGTGCCAGGGGGAAGGTTTGTCCGGCAAGCCAGCCGTCGAGGCCCAGGGAGTGGTAGTGCAGCTGACCCACCACGTCGCGGGCTTTACCGGTCAGCAGCCCCGGCTTGAGGGCGATAAAGGTTAGCGTGTGGGCCGCATGGACGACCTCCCCCGGTGTGGCTCCGGTCTGCGCGTTGAGCCCGGAGGGGATATCCAGCGCGACTATCGGCGCCGGATGCGCATTGGCGCGCGCGATAAGCTCGGCGGCAGGCCTGCGCGGAGCGCTGCGCAGTCCGGTGCCCAGCAGTCCGTCAATAATCAGCGAGATCGCTTCCGGCCAGGCGATATCCGCCGCGTGGATCGTCCCGCCGGCGTTGAGCCACTCTTCGCGTGCGGCGTGCGCCTCCTCCGGCAGCGGCTTCTCGCTCTCCAGCGCCAGCAGCGTCACCTCAATTCCTTCAGCCTGCGCCAGGCGCGCAACGACGTAGCCGTCGCCGCCGTTGTTGCCGTGGCCGCAAAGAATCAGCCAGTTCTGGCTGGCAGGGTAGCGGCTGCGCGCCAGCTGGAAAGCCGCTTCGCCGGCCCGGCGCATGAGCTCAAACAGGGTCAGCCCGAGGCTATCGGCAGCCTCTTTTTCGACCCGCCGGAGCGCCTCTGCAGGGCAGATGAAGTGTGGTATACTGACAGGGTTTTTCGTCATTGTATGGTCCATCATGTTACAGCCCCTCGATCTCAATAAGTTAGCGCAACAAATCAAGCAATGGGGCACTGAACTCGGGTTCCAGCAGGTGGGTATCACCGATACCGATCTCAGCGTCAGCGAACCCAAACTGCAGGCATGGCTGGACAAACAGTACCACGGAGAGATGGAGTGGATGGCGCGCCACGGCATGATGCGCGCGCGCCCTCATGAGCTTCTTCCCGGTACGTTACGCGTCATCAGCGTACGGATGAACTACCTGCCCGCGAATGCCGCTTTTGCCCGCACCCTGAAAGATCCCGCGCTTGGCTACGTCAGCCGTTATGCCCTTGGGCGTGATTATCATAAGCTGCTACGTAACCGCCTGAAAAAACTCGGTGAGATGATTCAGGAACAGTGTGCTTCGCTCAATTTTAGACCGTTTGTCGATTCCGCGCCTGTTCTGGAGCGTCCTTTGGCGGAAAAAGCGGGTCTTGGCTGGACGGGCAAGCACTCGCTGATTATTAACCGCGACGCCGGGTCGTTCTTTTTCCTCGGCGAGCTGCTGGTGGATATTCCCCTGCCCGTCGATCGGCCGGTCGCCGAAGAGTGCGGGCGCTGCGTCGCCTGCATGACGATCTGCCCGACCGGCGCCATCGTCGAGCCCTATACCGTCGACGCCCGCCGCTGCATCTCCTATTTGACCATTGAGCTGGAAGGCGCGATCCCCACCGAGTTCCGCCCGCTGATCGGCAACCGCATTTACGGCTGCGACGACTGCCAGCTGATTTGCCCGTGGAACCGCTTTTCCCAGCTTACCGATGAAGAGGATTTCAGCCCGCGCAAAGCGCTGCATGCGCCGCCGCTGGTGGAGCTGTTTGCCTGGAGTGAGAGTCATTTTCTGAAGGTGACCGAAGGATCGGCAATTCGCCGCATCGGTCATCTGCGCTGGCTACGCAATATTGCCGTGGCGCTGGGAAATGCGCCATGGGATGAAGCGCATCTTAAGGCGCTGGAAAGCCGTCGGGGCGAGCATCCGCTTCTCGATGAGCATATCGAGTGGGCAATAGATCAGCAAATCGCCAGGCGCAGCGCCGGCGCGGTTGACGTGCAGCTGCCGAAGAAACAGCGGCTGGTCAGGGTGGTCGAAAAAGGTCTTCCGCGAGACGCCTGATTCATTCACAGGCTGTGAATAAAAACAAAAACACATTGCGTTTCAACATGCACACGAACGTCAAGTGATCGTATTAACACTTTGAAATGAAATTTTATTGTTAAATTTCAATGAGATGGATTGATACTATTCAAAAGTTGAAGTTTTTCCGCAACGCGTCGTTTGCATTTAACCTGTGGATAACTCTGTTCACAGTATTTTCCGGTATTCAACGGAAGGCATCCCCGGCGCGCTATTGCACTGTGGATAAATTGAGCATGAGGAAGAAATTTGGAGCGGGAAACGAGACTCGAACTCGCGACCCCGACCTTGGCAAGGTCGTGCTCTACCAACTGAGCTATTCCCGCTTGGGTGTGGTAACTATCAAATTTGGAGCGGGAAACGAGACTCGAACTCGCGACCCCGACCTTGGCAAGGTCGTGCTCTACCAACTGAGCTATTCCCGCTTAATCTTCGTCTTTCAACCTGCCGCTACCTGAGTAGCTTTACCGCAAGCCGAAATCCTGTGATTAGGATAGTGCCTTTCAAATTTTGGAGCGGGAAACGAGACTCGAACTCGCGACCCCGACCTTGGCAAGGTCGTGCTCTACCAACTGAGCTATTCCCGCGTACTTCTTGCCATATTTCTATGGCGTCGTGATTTGCATTTCTGCTTCGTCACGGGAGGCGCATTATACGAGAATTCGATTTAGCTGCAACCCCCCTGCGAGCACTTTTTTTCTATTTTTGTCTGAATGGACATTTTATCGCCAGATAGCGTCCTGAATTGTATAAATAAGCAGCGCATAAGGCAAAATAACTTTTTCCGACCTTGTTAAAGGCGCAAAATCGCCCCGCTCTGCGGGTATGATCACCCCATAGACGGTCAACAACAATGACAAACAGGGAAATTAAAATGAAAAATACGCTCTCCGTCCTGCTGCTGATCGCGCTAGCTATGGGAACGGCATCGGCAACGACGCTGCATTTTGGCACTACGACGGCCAATCCGCCCTTTGAAACCGTCAACGCGAAAAACCAGCCGGCCGGTTTTGATATCGATCTTGCCCGGGCGCTCTGTAAACAGATGCAGGCCGAGTGCACGTTTACGCCGCAAAGCTTCGATACCCTCATCCCGGCGCTGCGCTTTAAGAAATTCGACGCCATCATCGCCGGCATTGAGATCGTCCCGATGCGCGAAAGGCGGGTCGCCTTCACTCAGCCCTATCGCCAGCAGCTCTCCGGCGTGGTTGTCAGCGCTAAGAATAGCGCCCAGGGTTTTGCTGACCTGAAGGGTCAAAAGATCGGCGTCGCTAAAGGCAGCATTCATCAGCGCTACCTGCACGATAAGCAAAAACAGGTGAACGTCGTCGCTTACGAGAGCAATGCAGCCGCGTTCAGCGCGCTGAAAGAGGGGAGCGTTAACGGGGTAATGAGCGACCGCGCCGACGCCGAGACGTGGCTGCAGGAGAATCCTGACTACGCCATCATCGACGAGCAGGCAACCGACGCCAAATATTATGGTAAGCAGCTGGCAATCGCGGTGCGCCAGGATGACCCGGAACTGCTCAACGCGCTGAACGCCGCGCTGGAGGTCGTCAAGGCCTCCCCTGAATTCGGGCAAATGGAGCTGAAGTGGTTTAAATAGCCGGGCCTGTCGCCGGGCCCGGTGGCCCCGGCGGCAAGGTTAGAGCTTAACGTTACAGCTTGATAAAGTGCTCGCGGTAGTAGGACAGCTCCGCCACCGATTCGCGAATGTCATCCATCGCCTGATGGGTGCCCTGCTTTTTAAAGCCATCGAGGATTTCCGGCTTCCAGCGGCGCGCCAGCTCTTTTAGGGTGCTGACGTCGAGGTAGCGGTAGTGAAAGTACGCTTCCAGCTCGGGCATGTACTTAAAGAGAAAGCGGCGGTCCTGACCAATGCTGTTGCCGCAAATCGGCGATTTACCCGCAGGGACCCACTGCTTGAGGAATTCGATAGTCGCCAGCTCGGCCTCGCGATCGCCCTGGGTGCTGGCCTTGACGCGCTCTACCAGCCCGCTGCCGGTATGGGTGCGCACGTTCCACTCGTCCATCAGCGCCAGCTGCGCGTCAGACTGGTGTACCGCAATGGTCGGCCCTTCCGCCAGAATGTTCAGGTTTGCATCGGTCACCAGGGTGGCGATTTCGATAATGCGATCGCGCTCCGGATCCAGCCCCGTCATTTCAAGATCGATCCAAATCAGGTTGTTTTCATCTGCACTCATGCTATTTTCCACCCTTCTTGCGTGACTATATTCATCTAAAATAGCGTGTATCATAGAGGTTTTGCCCCTACAGGGCGACCAGGAGCCAGTTCGATTGAGTAAAAATAAACTCTCCAAAGGCCAACAGCGCCGCGTGAAGGCCAACCACCAGCGCCGCCTGAAAACGACTTCGGAGAAGGCCGACTACGATGACAATCTGTTTGGCGAGACCTCCGAAGGCGTCGTCATCAGCCGCTTCGGTATGCATGCCGACGTTGAATCCGTTGACGGTGGCGTTCACCGCTGCAACATTCGCCGGACGATCCGTTCGCTGGTCACCGGCGACCGCGTGGTCTGGCGCCCGGGCAAAGATGCCGCTGACGGCGTTAGAGTAAAAGGTATCGTTGAGGCCGTGCACGAGCGGACCTCGGTCCTGACGCGTCCGGATTTCTATGATGGCGTGAAGCCCATCGCCGCCAACATCGATCAGATAGTCATTGTTTCCGCGATCTTACCGGAGCTGTCGTTAAACATTATTGACCGCTATCTGGTGGCGAGCGAAGCGCTGGACGTCGAGCCGCTGATTGTGCTCAACAAGATTGACCTGCTGGACGAGGACGCCCTGGCGTTCGTCAACGAGCAGATGGACATCTACCGCAAAATTGGCTATCCCGTGCTGATGGTATCGAGCCGGACCCAGGACGGGCTGAAGCCGCTTGAAGAGGCACTCACCGGCCGCATCAGCATCTTTGCCGGGCAGTCAGGGGTGGGTAAATCCAGCCTACTGAACGCGCTGCTGGGCCTCGGCGACGATCTGATCCTGACCAACGACGTCTCTGACAACTCGGGCCTCGGCCAGCACACCACCACCGCCGCGCGCCTCTACCACTTCCCGCACGGCGGCGACGTGATCGACTCCCCCGGCGTGCGCGAATTTGGCCTGTGGCACCTTGATGCGGAACAAATCACCCACGGTTTTGTCGAATTTCACGATTATTTAGGCCGTTGCAAATACCGCGACTGCAAGCATGATACCGATCCGGGCTGCGCGATTCGCGAAGCAGTTGAAAACGGCAGCATCAACGAGCGCCGTTTTGAAAACTACCACCGCATTCTGGAAAGCATGAACGAAGTGCAGGTAAAAACGCGTAAAAGCTTTTCATCATCCGATGACTGACATTTAAGCTGAGCATCGCTATACGCTTCATCCTTCAGGCTGCCTCTGCGCTGGCGGCGCCCGTCTCCCCGGCTATGCTGCCGGGGATTCGCAGACCGGCCGCCGCAATGCAACCCGGATGAGTTTACGTATAGAATCGACCCTTTTTTCAGATCCCCGACGCGTTGCGGGGGTCAGGAACGATAAATAATGGCCTGGAGGCTACCTTGTTAAACGATCTGAAACTTTCGCTGCAATACATTCTGCCTAAACTGTGGCTGACCCGCCTCGCAGGCTGGGGTGCGAGCAAACGAGCGGGTTGGCTGACGAAGCTGGTCATCGACCTGTTCGTGAAGTGCTACAAGGTCGATATGAAAGAGGCGCAGAAGCCTGATACCGCCAGCTACCGCACCTTTAACGATTTCTTTGTGCGCCCGCTGCGTGATGAAGCGCGTCCGCTGAACACCGATCCGAACGTGCTGGTTATGCCTGCCGACGGCGCCATTAGCCAGCTGGGCGCTATCGAAGACGATAAAATCCTGCAGGCCAAAGGCCACAACTACACCCTGGAAGCGCTGCTGGCCGGCAACTACCAGATGGCAGAGCTGTTCCGCAACGGCAACTTCGCCACCACCTATCTGTCGCCGCGTGACTACCACCGCGTCCACATGCCGTGCAACGGTATTCTGCGCGAAATGATCTACGTTCCGGGCGATCTGTTCTCCGTTAACCACCTGACCGCGCAGAACGTGCCGAATCTGTTCGCCCGCAACGAGCGCGTCATCTGCCTGTTCGATACTGAATTTGGCCCAATGGCGCAAATTCTGGTCGGTGCGACCATCGTTGGCAGCATTGAAACCGTCTGGTCCGGTACCGTGACTCCGCCGCGTGAAGGCGTGATTAAGCGCTGGACCTGGCCGGCGGGAGACGATGAAGGCGCCATTGCCCTGCTGAAAGGCCAGGAGATGGGTCGCTTCAAGCTCGGTTCGACGGTGATCAACCTGTTTGCGCCGGGCAAGGTTAAGCTGCTCGAGCAGCTGCAGAACCTTTCCGTCACTAAGCTTGGTCAGCCGCTGGCGACCGCCGTTGAGACCATGTCCACGACCGAAGGCGCCGCCAGCATTCTGGGCGACGATTCGCAAGACGAAGGTTAATAGCTGACAAAAAGGGTTATGCCGTGCGCCTGATATATATTTTCCTGCTGGCCTGGAGCCTCAGTCTGGGGGCGTACGCAGCGACAGCCCCCGACGCTAAACAGATAGCTCAGGAACTGGAACAGGCGAAGGCGGCAAAACCCGCCCAGCCTGGTACCGTTGAAGCGCTGCAGTCCGCGCTGAACGCGCTCGAGGAGCGTAGCGCCTCCCTCGAGCGTACGCGCCAGTACCAGCAGGTTATCGATAACTTCCCCAAGCTGTTCCAGACCCTGCGCTCGCAGATCAACAACCTGGCCGATGAACCGCGCCAGGTATCTACGACGCTCTCCACCGACGCCCTGAATCAGGAAATCCTGCAGGTCAGCAGCCAGCTGCTCGAAGCCAGCCGTCAGGCCCAGCAGGAGCAGGAGCGCGCCCGCGATATCGCCGATTCGCTAAACCAGCTTCCCCAGCAGCAAACCGACGCCCGCCGTCAGCTGAACGAGGTTGAGCGCCGCGTGGGCACCCAGACCAGCAATACGCCGCTGGCGCAGGCGCAAAATCTCAGCCTGCAGGCGGAATCCGCGCGCCTGAAGGCGCTGGTCAACGAGCTGGATCTGGCGCAGCTCTCCGCCAACAATCGCCAGGAGCTGTCGCGCATGCGCGCCGATCTGGCGCAAAAGCAGAGCAAACTGCTCGACGGCTACCTGCAGGCCTTGCGTAATCAGCTCAATAGCCAGCGCCAGCGCGAAGCCGAAAAGGCGCTGGAAAGCACCGAGCTGCTGGCGGAGAACAGCGAAAACCTGCCGCCGGAGCTGGTGGCCCAGTTTAAAGTTAACCGCGAGCTGTCGCAGGCCCTCAACCAGCAGGCCCAGCGCATGGACCTGGTGGCTTCCCAGCAGCGTCAGGCCTCCAACCAGACGCTCCAGGTGCGCCAGGCGCTCAATACGCTACGCGAGCAGTCGCAGTGGCTGGGCGCTTCCAGCCTGCTGGGCGAAGCGCTACGCGCCCAGGTCGCCCGCCTGCCGGAGACGCCAAAACCCCAGCAGCTGGATACCGAGATGGCCCAGCTGCGGGTGCAGCGGCTGCGCTTTGAGGACCTGCTCGGCAGCCAGACGCAGCTCCGCCAGCTGCGCCAGGCCGACGGCCAGGAGCTGACCAGCGAGCAGAATCGCATTCTTGAGGCGCAGCTGCGCACGCAAAGCGAGCTGCTCAACTCGCTGCTGCAGGGCGGCGATACGCTGATTCTGGAGCTGACCAAGCTCAAGGTGGCCAACGGTCAGCTTGAGGACGCCCTGAAAGAGATGAACGAAGCGACCCACCGCTATCTGTTCTGGACCTCGGACGTCAGCCCTATCAGTTTTTCATGGCCGCTGGAAATTGCTCACGATCTGCGCCGCCTGGTCTCTCTCGATACCGTCAGCCAGCTGGGCAAAGCCAGCGCGATGATGTTAACCAGCAAGGAGACGCTGCTGCCGCTGTTTGGCGCGCTGATTCTGGTCGGTTTCAGCATCAGCTCGCGTCGCCACTTCACCCACTTCCTTGAGCGTTCCAGCGCCCGCGTGGGCAAAGTGACCCAGGACCATTTCTGGCTCACCCTGCGCACCGTGTTCTGGTCGATTCTGGTGGCCTCGCCGCTGCCGGTATTGTGGATGACGCTCGGCTATGGCCTGCAGTCCGCCTGGCCCTTCCCGCTGGCGGTCGCCATCGGCGAAAGCGTCACCGCCACGGTGCCGCTGCTGTGGGTGGTGATGGTTTGTGCGACCTTTGCGCGTCCGAACGGCCTGTTTATCGCCCACTTCGGCTGGCCGCGTAGCCGGGTCACCAAGGCCATGCGCTACTACCTGATGAGCATCGGGCTGATCGTCCCGCTGATTATCGCGCTGATCATGTTCGATAACCTCAACGACCGTGAGTTCTCGGCCTCCCTCGGCCGCCTGTGCTTCCTGCTGATTTGCGGGGCGCTGGCGCTGGTCACCCTGAGCCTCAAGCATGCCGGTATTCCGCTGTATCTCGATAAGTCGGGAAGCGGCGATAATATGGTTAACCGCATGCTGTGGAACCTGCTGCTGGGCGCGCCGCTGATTGCCATGCTGGCGGCGGCCATTGGCTACCTGGCCACCGCCCAGGCGCTGCTGGCCAGGCTGGAAACGTCGGTGGCGATCTGGTTCCTGCTGCTCGTGGTCTATCACATCATCCGCCGCTGGATGCTGATCCAGCGCCGCCGGCTGGCCTTCGATCGCGCCAAGCATCGCCGGGCGGAAATCCTCGCCCAACGCGCGCGCGGCGAAGACGAGGCCGCGCACTCCAGCAGCCCGGAAGGGTCTGCGGAAATCGAAGTCAGTGAAATCGATCTCGATGCGATCAGTATCCGCTCGCTGCGGCTGGTACGCTCGCTGCTGATGCTGATCGCCCTGGTCTCGGTGATCGTCCTGTGGTCAGAAATCCATTCGGCGTTTGGCTTCCTCGAGAATATCTCGCTGTGGGACGCGACCTCAACGGTACAGGGCGTTGAAAGCATCGAGCCGATTACGCTTGGGGCGGTGCTGATCGCGATTCTGGTGCTGATTATCACCACCCAGCTGGTGCGCAACCTCCCCGCCCTGCTGGAGCTGGCGATTCTGCAACACCTGGACCTC
Source organism: Klebsiella sp. Ech2A (assembly GCF_030078455.1). Classification (NCBI taxonomy): domain Bacteria; kingdom Pseudomonadati; phylum Pseudomonadota; class Gammaproteobacteria; order Enterobacterales; family Enterobacteriaceae; genus Klebsiella; species Klebsiella sp. Ech2A. Next base: position 12,808 of record NZ_JAQGFU010000006.1, read on the forward strand.
ACGCCGGGCACCGGCTACGCGATCACCACCATTACCAAATACCTGCTGATGCTGATTGGCGGCCTGGTGGGCTTCTCGATGATTGGCATTGAGTGGGCGAAGCTGCAGTGGCTGGTCGCGGCTCTCGGCGTCGGCCTCGGTTTTGGCCTGCAGGAGATCTTTGCCAACTTTATCTCGGGCCTGATTATTCTCTTTGAAAAGCCGATACGTATTGGCGATACGGTGACCATCCGCGATCTGACCGGCAGCATCACCCGCATCAACACCCGCGCCACGACCATCAGCGACTGGGACCGGAAAGAGATTATCGTGCCGAATAAGGCGTTCATCACCGAGCAGTTTATCAACTGGTCGCTGTCTGACTCCGTCACCCGCGTGGTGCTGACGGTGCCGGCCCCGGCGGATGCGAATACCGAAGAGGTCACGCAGATCCTGATTAGCGCCGCCCACCGCTGTTCGCTGGTTATCGATACGCCGGCGCCGGAGGCCTTCCTCGTCGATCTGCAGCAGGGGATTCAGATTTTCGAGCTGCGTATTTACGCCGCCGAGATGGGTCACCGCATGCCGCTGCGCCACGAGATCCATAAGCTGATTCTGGCAGGCTATCGCGAACACGGTATCGATATGCCGTTCCCGCCGTTCCAGATGCGTCTGGAGAGCATTGACGGCAGGAAGAGCAGCAGAGCGATGACCTCAGCCGGGAAATCCAGCCGAACGGCGGGCAGCCTGTAGGTTCAGCCCTGGCAGGCGGCTCATGCGCCGGGTCAGGTCTGCGCGCTGGCCCTGGGCGGCCAGGGAGAGGTATTCGGCCGGTCAGGCGCGATCGACGGTAAAGGCGATCACCTCGCCGATGCTTTCGGCACCCAGCGCCAGCATCACCACGCGATCGACGCCCAGCGCCACGCCGGAGCAGTCCGGGAGGCCCGCCTTCAGGGCTTCCAGCAGATTGCCGTCAATCGGCTGCTGCGGCAGGCCGCGGGCCGCACGCTTGCGGTTATCCTGCTCGAAACGCTGCTGCTGTTCGCGGGCGTCGGTCAGCTCGTGGAAGCCGTTCGCCAGCTCAATTCCCTTGTAATAGACCTCAAAGCGCTCCGCAACGCGGTGATCTTCGGTGCTGATCTGCGCCAGCGACGCCTGGCTTGCCGGGAAGTGGTAGATAAAGGTCGGACGGTCCTTGCCGATATGCGGCTCGACGCCCATGGTAAACAGCAGCTGCAGCAGCGTATCCTTATCCTCTTCCGTATCGGCGATATTGCTCAGGTCGAGCTTCGCCGCCGCTTCGCGCAGCTGCGTCTTATCGGCCGACAGCGGATCGAGCTCAAGATGGCGCAGGAACGCCTGCTGATAGGAGAGGCTTTCCGCCGGCTGGCACTCCAGCACCTGCTGCAGTAAATCATCGACCTCGTTAATCAGACGATACATGTCATAGCACGGACGATACCACTCCAGCATGGTGAATTCCGGGTTGTGGTGACGCCCCATCTCTTCATTGCGGAAGCTGCGGCACAGCTGGAATACCGGGCCACAGCCCGCGGCCAGCAGCCGCTTCATATGGTATTCCGGGCTGGTCATCAGATAGAGATCCATCCCCTGAGAGTAGCCGGGGCCGACGAAACGGGTCTGGAACGGAAACAGGTGAATATCCGTTACCGTTGCCTGACTCATGCAGGGCGTCTCCACCTCCAGCACGCCGCGGTCGGTAAAGAAACGACGAATTTCCGCCATCACAGCCGCGCGTTTTAACAGGTTTGGGATCGATGCGCTCGGCTGCCAGGTTGCCGTTTCACTCATGGTACTTTCTCCGATTTCATACAAGGGCACGAAGTCTACTCGTAACCGGCGAGTGAGACAAATTTTGTGCCCGCGGGCCCTAACCCATACCGAAAATTTATTAACCATTGGGACGCATAAAAAGCGCTGATAAATCACCGCACATATCGATAAAAAAATCGAACACGTCAATTTTCCCTATCGACCATAGGGCTATACTTCTTTACCTATAAAGGAGAGGTGACACATTTTCGCCAGCCCGGCGGCGAAATAAACAAAAACTGGAGGAATGTCGTGCAAACTTTTCAAGCCGATCTTGCCGTAATTGGCGCTGGCGGAGCGGGTCTTCGCGCTGCAATCGCCGCAGCGCAGGCTAATCCAAATGCCAAAATCGCACTGATTTCAAAAGTCTATCCTATGCGCAGCCACACGGTTGCGGCGGAAGGTGGCTCCGCCGCCGTGACGCAGGATCATGACAGCTTTGAGTACCATTTTCACGACACCGTCGCCGGCGGCGACTGGCTTTGTGAGCAGGATGTCGTCGACTATTTCGTCCATCATTGCCCGAAGGAAATGACCCAGCTTGAACAGTGGGGATGCCCGTGGAGCCGCCGTCCGGACGGGAGCGTCAACGTCCGCCGCTTCGGCGGGATGAAGATCGAACGCACGTGGTTTGCCGCGGATAAAACCGGCTTCCATATGCTGCACACTCTGTTCCAGACCTCCCTTCAGTTCCCGCAAATCCAGCGTTTCGACGAGCATTTCGTCCTCGATATTCTGGTCGACGATGGTCAGGTGCATGGCCTGGTGGCGATGAATATGATGGAAGGCTCGCTGGTACAAATCCGCGCTAACGCGGTGGTGATGGCCACCGGCGGCGCAGGACGCGTCTATCGCTACAACACCAACGGCGGCATCGTCACCGGCGATGGGATGGGCATCGCGCTCAGCCACGGCGTTCCGCTGCGCGATATGGAGTTCGTGCAGTATCACCCGACCGGCCTTCCCGGCTCCGGTATTCTGATGACGGAAGGCTGCCGTGGCGAAGGCGGTATTCTGGTCAACAAGGACGGCTACCGCTACCTGCAGGATTACGGCATGGGCCCGGAAACGCCGCTCGGCGAGCCGAAAAACAAATATATGGAGCTCGGCCCGCGCGATAAGGTCTCCCAGGCCTTCTGGCACGAATGGCGTAAAGGCAACACTATTCCAACGCCGCGCGGCGACGTGGTTTATCTCGACCTGCGCCACTTAGGTGAGAAAAAGCTGCTGGAGCGTCTGCCGTTTATCTGCGAACTGGCGAAGGCCTACGTCGGCGTTGATCCGGTTAAAGAACCCATTCCCGTGCGCCCAACCGCGCACTACACCATGGGCGGCATCGAAACCGACCAGAGCTGTGAAACCCGCATCAAGGGGCTGTTCGCCGTGGGCGAATGCTCGTCGGTCGGCCTTCACGGCGCCAACCGCCTTGGCTCCAACTCGCTGGCAGAGCTGGTGGTCTTTGGCCGCCTCGCCGGCGAGCAGGCCATCAGGCGGGCAGCGGAGGCTAAAGAAGCCAACGTGAGCGCGCTGGATGCGCAGACCGCCGACGTCGAAAAACGCCTGAAAGACCTCATCAATCAGGAAGGCAATGAGAACTGGGCGAAGATTCGCGACGAGATGGGCATGTCGATGGAAGAAGGCTGCGGGATCTACCGTACGCCGGAGCTAATGCAGAAAACCGTCGATAAGCTGGCCGAGCTGCAGGAGCGCTTCAGGCGCGTACGCATTACCGACAGCTCCAGCGTCTTCAATACCGACCTGCTGTATACCATCGAGCTGGGTCACGGCCTGAACGTGGCGGAATGTATGGCTCACTCTGCCCTTGCGCGTAAAGAGTCCCGCGGCGCGCACCAGCGCCTGGATGAGGGCTGCACCGAGCGTGACGACGTCAATTTCCTCAAGCATACGCTCGCATTCCGCGATGCCGATGGCGCCACGCGCCTTGAGTATGGCGATGTGAAGATCACCACTCTGCCGCCAGCAAAACGCGTATACGGCGCAGAAGCGGAAGCAGCCGAGAAGAAGGAGACGAGCAATGGCTGAGATGAAGACCCTGAAAATCGAGGTGGTGCGCTACAACCCGGAAGTGGACACCGCACCGCACAGCGCGTTCTATGAGGTTCCTTACGACGAGCAGACCTCACTGCTCGACGCGTTAGGCTATATCAAAGACAACCTCGCAGCGGATCTCAGCTACCGCTGGTCCTGCCGGATGGCGATTTGCGGCTCCTGCGGGATGATGGTCAACAAGGTGCCGAAGCTGGCGTGTAAAACCTTCCTGCGCGAATACACCAAAGGCATTAAGGTCGAAGCGCTGGCTAACTTCCCGATCGAGCGCGATCTGGTGGTCGATATGACCCACTTTATCGAGAGCCTGGAAGCGATTAAGCCCTATATTATCGGCAACCCGCGTACCCCGGATCAGGGGCCAAACAAGCAGACTCCGGCGCAGATGGCGAAGTACCATCAGTTCTCCGGCTGCATCAACTGCGGCCTGTGCTACGCCGCCTGTCCACAGTTTGGCCTTAACCCTGAGTTTATCGGCCCGGCGGCCATCACCCTCGCCCATCGCTACAACGAGGACAGCCGCGACCACGGTAAAAAGGAGCGCATGGCGCAGCTTAACGGTCAGAATGGCGTCTGGACCTGTACCTTCGTGGGCTACTGCTCGGAAGTCTGTCCGAAGCACGTCGACCCGGCGGCCGCCATTCAGCAGGGCAAGGTAGAGAGCTCGAAAGACTTTCTTATCGCCACCCTGAAACCACGCTAAGGAGTGCATTATGACGACTAAACGCAAGCCCTACGTGCGGCCGATGACGTCCACCTGGTGGAAGAAGCTGCCGTTTTATCGCTTCTACATGCTGCGTGAAGGAACGGCGGTACCGGCAGTCTGGTTCAGCATCATCCTGATTTATGGCCTGTTTTCCCTCAAGCACGGGGCGGAAAGCTGGGCGGGATACGTTGGCTTTCTGCAAAATCCGGTGGTGGTGATCCTCAACCTGATCGCCCTCGGCGCAGCGCTGCTGCACACCAAAACCTGGTTTGAGCTGGCGCCGAAAGCCGCCAATATTATTGTCAAAGGCGAGAAAATGGGGCCAGAGCCGGTTATTAAAGGGCTATGGGCGGTGACTGCGGTAGCAACGGTGGTGATCCTGTGTATCGCCCTGTTCTGGTAAGGAGGCTGGAATGATCAATCCCAACCCAAAACGTTCCGATGAACCGGTATTCTGGGGGCTGTTTGGCGCCGGCGGCATGTGGAGCGCCATTATTGCTCCGGTGATGATACTGCTGGTCGGTATCCTGCTGCCGCTGGGCCTGGCGCCCGCTGACGCCTTCAGCTACGAACGCGTGCTCGGCTTTGCCCAGAGTTTTATTGGCCGGGCATTTCTCTTCCTGATGATCGTCCTGCCGCTGTGGTGCGGGCTCCACCGCATTCATCACGCCATGCACGACCTGAAAATTCACGTCCCGAACGGGAAGTGGGTGTTCTACGGCCTGGCCGCCATCCTGAGCGCGGTCACGCTGGTCGGCGTATTATTTATCTAAACCTCCCGATGCCCGGTAGCGGAGTGTTACCGGGCTCTCTTTTGCAGAATATTTTCCCGTTTTTTTCCCGCCAGAATCTACACTTAGCAAAAAACCAGTAAGGAAAATAGTATGCGTCTGCTGCCAATGATTGCCGCTGTTGCCGCCTCGTTTCTGGTTGTTGCCTGTAGCACCCCGACGCCTCCGCAGGGCGTGACGGTGATCAGCCCGTTTGATACCCAGAGCTATCTCGGCACCTGGTATGAAATCGCCCGTTTCGACCATAGCTTTGAGCGCGGCCTGGAAAAGGTCACCGCAACCTACAGCCTGCGCGACGACGGCGGACTGAACGTCGTCAATAAGGGCTATAACCCCGATCGCGGGATGTGGCAAAAAACGGATGGCGTGGCCTACTTCACCGGCGAGACCAATCGGGCGGCGCTAAAAGTCTCCTTTTTTGGCCCCTTCTACGGCGGCTACAACGTGATTGCGCTGGATAAAGATTATCGCTACGCGCTGGTGTGCGGACCGGACCGGGATTATCTCTGGCTGCTGGCGCGCACGCCGAAAATCGCGCCGGAAGTGAAGCAGCAGATGCTGGATATCGCCTCCCGGCAGGGCTTCGACGTGAGCAAGCTTATCTGGGTCAACCAGCGCTATTAGTGGGTGCTGAGCTTGAGGCCGATAATACCGATGACGATGCACGCCAGGCTGGCAATACGCATCGGGCTGGCGGACTCGCCCAGCAGGACGATACCGGCAATCGCCGCGCCGACGGCGCCGATCCCCGTCCACACCGCGTAAGCGGTGCCTACCGGCAGGGTTTTCATCGCCCATGACAGCAGCGCCATGCTGACCACCATCGCCACGATGGTGATGGCGCTGGGTATCAGGCGGCTAAAACCGTGGGTGTACTTCAGACCAACCGCCCAGACCACTTCCAGCAGACCGGCGATAAACAAAATTAACCAGGACATAAGGCTCCTTGATGGGGCCGTCCCCGGATGCGGTACGCTTACGGGTCGTCCCGCAAGGTGGGTGAAAAAGCGCGGATATTATAAACAACGGCGCGAGAGATGGGAAGAACGGTACGACCGTCAGCCGTACCGTCAGGGGCTATTGCTGAGCTTTAGTCGCGGCACCGGAAATGGCGCTACCACCTTCTGAAATATCCTGACCGACGCCACGCGTTGTATTACATGCGGTCAGCACAGAGGAAAGAGCCAAAACCGTAAAGAACGCTGCAATCGCTTTTTTCACCATAATGTCATCCTTATTTACCAGTTTTAGTTATCGTGCCCTATAAGCATAGACAAACTGACCCGGGATGAAGGGATCTCAGCGTTTTTTAAGACAAAAAGCGATGCGCGACGTCGGGAGACAGGAATCAGAAGAGGGGGAAAGCGGTGCTTAGCTGGCGGCGTGAGAGATGGCGTGCCCCAGGCTGCGGATATCTTCACCCACGCCGTGGACCGTATGACAGCCGGCCAGCAGGGCGCCGCTGAGCAGCAGCAATACCACAAGCTTTAAGGTGTTGTTCATCTTCCCTGCCTGCTATCGATACCTTGCGCGCTATAGGGGGCGCAGCAGCGCGCTGCGCCAACCGTCAGAGACGTGAATTACTTCACGCGGGATACGTATTCGCCAGAGCGGGTATCCACTTTAATCACTTCACCAATCTGTACAAACAGCGGAACTTTAACCACTGCGCCAGTGGTCAGGGTTGCCGGTTTACCGCCGGTACCCGCGGTGTCGCCTTTCAGACCCGGATCGGTTTCAACGATTTCCAGCTCAACGAAGTTCGGCGGAGTCACGGAGATAGGCTGACCGTTCCACAGAGTCACGATGCACTCAGCCTGATCCAGCAGCCATTTAGCGCTTTCACCAACGGCTTTCTCGTCAGCGGCCAGCTGTTCGAAGGTGGAGTTGTTCATGAAGTGGTAGAACTCACCGTCGTTGTACAGGTAAGTCAGGTTCATATCTACAACGTCTGCGCCTTCAGCGGAGTCGGTAGATTTGAAGGTTTTCTCTACGCGGGTGCCGGTCAGCAGGCGGCGCAGCTTAACGCGGGCGAAAGCCTGGCCTTTTCCCGGTTTTACGAATTCACTCGCTTCAACGGCATAAGGTTCGCCGTCCATCATGATTTTAAGACCAGCACGAAAATCGTTGCTATAGTAAGTCGCCATAAGGCCCTCTGAAATTGTTAATTGGTAGCTAAGCCACAAAATGGCGCATATTGTAACCCTAAATACCCCATCCAGAGAAGATTGGTTAACGCAACTTGCCGATGTTGTGACCAGTCCTGATGAACTGCTGCATCTTTTAAATGTAGACGCTGATGCAAACCTATTGGCGGGGCGCGATGCGAAGCGCCTCTTTGCGCTGCGCGTTCCCCGGGCTTTTATCGCCCGTATGGAGCGAGGAAATCCTAACGATCCTCTTCTGCGTCAAGTACTTACTTCGCAAGAAGAGTTTATCGCCTCCCCCGGTTTTTCCACCGATCCGCTGGAGGAACAGCACAGCGTGGTGCCCGGACTGCTGCATAAATACGCCAACCGCGCGCTGCTGCTGGTTAAAGGCGGCTGCGCGGTAAATTGTCGTTATTGCTTCCGCAGACACTTCCCTTACGCCGATAACCAGGGCAATAAGCGCAACTGGCAGGCGGCGATGGACTATATTTCCGCCCATCCGCAGCTCGATGAGATTATTTTTTCCGGCGGCGACCCGCTGATGGCGAAAGATCATGAACTCGACTGGCTGCTCACCCAGCTGGAAGCTATCCCGCACGTCAAGCGTCTGCGTATTCACAGCCGGCTGCCCATCGTCATCCCGGCGCGCATCACCGAGGCGCTGGCGGCGCGTTTCACCCGCTCTTCGCTGCAGATACTGCTGGTGAACCATATCAACCACGCCAATGAAATCGACGCTGAGTTTCGCGCAGCGATGGCGCGTTTACGCCTCGCTGGCGTCACCCTGCTGAACCAAAGCGTACTGCTGCGTGGGGTCAACGATAGCGCGCAGACGCTGGCTAATTTGAGCAATGCGCTATTTGATGCGGGGGTGATGCCGTATTACCTGCACGTGCTGGATAAGGTCCAGGGTGCGGCCCACTTTATGGTCGAAGATGAAGAAGCCCGGGCCATCATGCGCGAGCTGCTGACGCTGGTATCAGGCTATATGGTACCGAAGCTGGCGCGAGAAATCGGCGGAGAGCCGAGCAAGACGCCGCTGGATTTGCAGCTACGACAGAGCTAGCTAGCGTTCTTTCCCCTCTCCCCACCGGAGAGAGGGGAAAGCGATCAGTTCGGGCACTTATAGACCTGACCGTTCATTTCGCTATCGGTCGGCACAAAGCTCGACAGCAGGTTCTGCGTCGGGCTGCTGACGCCGTAAATCACGTTGCCGCCCATTGCTGCAGCCTGGTTACGCAGCGCATTAGCCGCGCCGCGCATAGAGCCACCCTCACCGCCGTTCTGCCCGGAGAGCCAGTTGCTCTGCTTGCCGCTAGCGGTTCCCAACAGCTGGCAATCCGCACCCGGCTTATCTTCAACAAAGCGTACGCTCTGCCCGCCTGAGCTCAGTTCGTTGCTGGAACTGCAACCCGCTAACAGTAGTGCTGCGCCGACAATCCCTGCTAAATATCTTACCTGCATGTTATTCCCCATGATCAATGAGCTGGACGCGCTGGCCCGGATGTACACCTTATACTAAAAAGCCGGAAAAAAGAAAAACCCCCGAGCATTTCTGCCCGGGGGTTTCTTTGTTTCTAAGGGGTAGAGCACATGATTACATCATGCCGCCCATGCCACCCATACCGCCCATGCCGCCAGCAGCGCCTAAATCAGCTGCGTCGCTTTTCGGCAGATCGGTAACCATGCACTCGGTAGTGATCATCAGACCAGCAACGGAGGCCGCGTACTGCAGAGCAGAACGGGTTACTTTAGTTGGGTCGAGGATACCGAAGTCGATCATGTTGCCGTATTCTTCAGTCGCCGCGTTGTAACCGTAGTTACCTTCGCCCGCTTTTACGTTGTTAGTTACCACAGACGGTTCTTCACCGGCGTTGGAAACGATCTGACGCAGCGGAGCTTCCATTGCGCGCAGCGCAACTTTGATACCGACGTTCTGATCTTCGTTCTGAGCAGTCAGGCCAGCCAGTTTAGCCGCAACGCGCACCAGCGCGACGCCACCACCGGCAACCACGCCTTCTTCTACCGCAGCACGGGTCGCGTGCAGGGCATCGTCAACGCGCGCTTTCTTCTCTTTCATTTCAACTTCGGTAGCTGCACCGACTTTGATAACCGCAACGCCGCCTGCCAGTTTAGCAACGCGTTCCTGCAGTTTTTCACGGTCGTAGTCAGAAGTCGCTTCTTCGATCTGCTTACGGATCTGAGTCACGCGGCCCTGGATAGCGCCTTCTTCACCCACGCCATCGATGATGGTGGTGGTGTCTTTGTTGATCACAACGCGTTTTGCCTGACCCAGGTCTTCCAGAGTCGCTTTTTCCAGCTCCATACCGATCTCTTCAGAGATAACGGTACCGCCGGTCAGAGTCGCGATGTCCTGCAGCATAGCTTTACGACGGTCGCCGAAGCCCGGTGCTTTAACCGCAGCCACTTTAACGATGCCGCGCATGGTGTTAACCACCAGCGTTGCCAGCGCTTCGCCTTCCACGTCTTCAGCGATGATAACCAGCGGTTTGCCGGCTTTCGCTACGGCTTCCAGAACCGGCAGCATTTCGCGGATGTTGGAAACTTTTTTGTCAGCCAGCAGGATGAACGGGCTTTCCAGCTCAACGGCACCGGTTTCCGGCTTGTTGATGAAGTACGGGGAGAGGTAGCCGCGGTCGAACTGCATACCTTCAACCACGTCCAGTTCGTCTTCCAGACCGGTACCGTCTTCAACGGTGATCACGCCTTCTTTACCGACTTTATCCATCGCTTCAGCGATCAGTTTACCTACGGTTTCGTCGGAGTTAGCGGAGATGGTACCAACCTGAGCAATCGCTTTAGAGTCGGAGCACGGTACGGACAGGGATTTCAGCTCTTCAACGGCAGCAACGACGGCTTTGTCGATACCACGTTTCAGATCCATCGGGTTCATGCCCGCAGCAACGGCTTTCAGGCCTTCAGCGATGATCGCCTGAGCCAGTACGGTTGCGGTGGTGGTACCGTCGCCTGCAGCGTCGTTCGCTTTAGAGGCAACTTCTTTCACCATCTGGGCGCCCATGTTTTCGAACTTGTCTTCCAGCTCGATTTCACGCGCGACGGAAACGCCGTCTTTGGTGATAGTCGGCGCACCGAAGGATTTGTCCAGGACCACGTTACGGCCTTTCGGGCCCAGGGTCACTTTAACTGCATCTGCCAGTACGTTTACGCCGCGCAGCATTTTCACACGAGCGTCGTTACCGAATTTTACGTCTTTAGCTGCCATTTTAATCTTTCCCTTAAATTCGTATGTTCAGTGTCGTTCGCAGATTAGGCTTCAACAATTGCCAGGATGTCGCTTTCGGACATGATCAACACTTCTTCATTGTCGATCTTTTCAGATTTCACGCCGTAGCCGTCGTTGAAAATGACGATATCGCCCACTTTCACGTCCAGCGGCTGCACGGTTCCGTTTTCCAGGATGCGGCCCTTACCGACAGCGATGATTTCGCCACGAGTTGATTTGGCTGCCGCAGAACCGGTCAGAACGATGCCGCCAGCAGATTTGGTTTCAACTTCTTTACGTTTGACGATCACACGATCATGTAACGGACGAATACTCATTGATAGCTCTCCTTTGAGAAAGTCATTATCAGTTATGGATGACACCGGCCCGTATACGGTTTTCCGGCTAGTGACCTGAGAGATGGGGATGGAGTTTTACCGCTTCAAGGGGCCAATTGAAAAAAAGTTTTTTCGCGTGCCCGGGCGCACACTCCCGGCGCGTCGCCCGGACGTCATAAGCAAAAACGATTGTGGTACCATTCGGGTTTTGTCCGAGACAGGGTTGCATCATGGGTGGTTTGAAGCAGGAGTTAGGTCTGGCTCAGGGAGTGGGCCTCCTCTCCACATCATTACTGGGCACCGGCGTCTTCGCCGTTCCCGCTCTGGCCGCGCTGGTTGCGGGCGATAACAGCCTGTGGGCGTGGCCGGCGCTGATCCTGCTGGTTTTCCCGATAGCCATCGTCTTTGCCGTACTCGGCCGCCACTATCCCAGCGCCGGCGGCGTGGCGCATTTCGTCAATATGGCGTTCGGCCCCCGCATGGAGCGCGTGACCGGCTGGCTGTTTTTGTCGGTCATCCCGGTGGGATTACCCGCCGCGTTGCATATCGCCACCGGCTTCAGCCAGGCCCTGTTTGGCTGGCACGACGGCCAGCTGCTGCTCGCCGAACTGGGGACGCTGGCCATTATCTGGTGGGTGGGTTCGCGCGGAGCCAGCTCCAGCGCCAATCTGCAAACGCTGGTGGCGATCCTGATTGTTGCCCTGATTGTCGCTATCTGGTGGCGCGGCGGTATCGATCCGGCGCACATCCCCTTCCCGGCGCCGCAGGATGTCGATCGCTCGCAGCTTTTTGCCGCGCTGTCGGTCATGTTCTGGTGCTTTGTCGGCCTCGAGGCCTTTGCCCACCTGGCTTCGGAATTTAAATCCCCGGAGCGCGATTTTCCGCGCGCGCTGATGATTGGCCTGCTGCTGGCCGGTACGGTCTACTGGGCCTGCACCGTGCTGGTGCTGCATTTTCACGCCTTCGGCGAGGACATTGCCGCCGCCGCGTCGCTGCCTGATATCGTGGTGCGCCTGTTCGGCGTCCAGGCGCTGTGGGTCGCCTGCGTCATTGGCTACCTCGCCTGCTTCGCCAGCCTCAATATCTATATTCAAAGTTTTGCCCGCCTGGTCTGGTCGCAGGCGCAGTACAGGCCTGAGAGCCGTCTCGCCCGCCTGTCGGCCCGGCAAATCCCGCGCAACGCGCTCAATGCGGTGCTGGCCTGCTGCGTCATCAGCACCCTGTGCATTTACTGGCTCGATATCAACCTCGACGCGCTGATCGTCTACGCCAACGGCATTTTTATTATGATTTATCTGCTGTGTATGCTGGCGGGCTGCCGGCTGCTGCAGGGGCGCTATCGGGTGCTGGCGGCGATCGGCAGCCTGCTGTGCCTACTGCTACTGGCGATGGTCGGCTGGAAAAGCCTGTACGCGCTGGTGGTGCTGGCGGCGCTGTGGCTGCTTTTACCCCGGCGCCGGTCGCTGAGCGAAACCCCGGGCGCTCGCCAATAAAAAAGCCGGAACGCGCTGCGCGTATCCGGCCTGTCACTCCACGCGCCCGGCGGCTGCCGGGCTGGCTGGATTAGCGATCGTCTTTGTGGTCCAGACGGTCGCGCTCATCATCTTTACGCTGATACTCACCATCAAAGGTATCGCCGCCCCCGGTTCCGGCGCTGAACCCGCCGCCCGGCATCCGGCTAAAGCGCAGATGCGGCATCAGCTTGAGGGTCAGGTGTTTTTGCACCGGCGGCAGCAGCAGAAGCAGGCCGAGGAAGTCGGTAAAGAAGCCCGGTATCAGCAGCAGCAGGCCGGCAATAATCAGCGATACGCTTTTGATCATTTCCGCCGCCGGGCTTTCGCCGGCCGCCATTTTTTGCTGCATCAGCATCAGGTTTTTGAAACCCTGGTTGCGCACCAGCGACATCCCGACCACCGAGCTGAAGATCACTAAAATCAGCGTCAGCAGCACGCCCAGGACATGGGAAACCTGGATAAAGATCGAGATTTCAACGTAAACGTATAAAAAAAAGGCAAAAAACGGAATCCAACGCACCGGCGTCTCCTTCATTAGCGTGCGCCGCTATCGGCACCCGCAGCTATAAGATGTGCTATTCGCATCCCATCAATATTGGGCTAACGCGGGACTTTTCAATCAGCGGAAACGCTTATTTTTTTCAAGAACTGCAAAGCGGTGACTCATTTCACAGATTAATAATTCTTATAGACCCCACTACATAATAAGTGATCAAGATTACTGATATTCGCTATCATCAGCATATGATCGTGGGCACCAGGCCGATTAAGGAAATAATCTTCGGCGAGAAAATGCGCTAAACCCTATAAATTCTGCGTATTTGGTGAATTCATTGGCAGCTTGAAAAAGAAGGTTCACATGTTAAACAACATTCGTATCGAAGAAGATCTGTTGGGTACCAGGGAAGTTCCAGCTGACGCCTACTACGGCGTTCATACTCTGAGAGCGATTGAAAACTTCTACATCAGCAATAGCAAAATCAGCGATATTCCCGAGTTTGTACGCGGCATGGTGATGGTGAAAAAGGCCGCAGCCATGGCCAACAAAGAGCTGCAAACCATTCCTAAAGGCGTCGCGAATACCATTATTGCCGCATGTGATGAAGTGCTGAATAACGGCAAGTGCATGGATCAGTTCCCGGTTGACGTGTTCCAGGGTGGCGCGGGTACTTCCGTCAACATGAACACCAACGAGGTGCTGGCGAACATCGGCCTTGAGCTGATGGGCCACCAGAAAGGCGAATACCAGTACCTGAACCCCAACGATCACGTTAACAAATGTCAGTCCACTAACGATGCCTACCCGACCGGTTTCCGCATCGCGGTGTATGCCTCCCTGCTGAAATTAACCGACGCTATTAACCAGCTGGGCGAAGGCTTCCAGAGCAAAGCCGTTGAGTTCCAGGACGTCCTGAAAATGGGTCGTACCCAGCTGCAGGATGCGGTACCGATGACCCTCGGCCAGGAGTTCCACGCCTTCAACGTTCTGCTGAACGAAGAAACAAAATGCATTCTGCGTACCGCAGAGCTGCTGCTGGAAGTGAACCTCGGCGCCACCGCCATCGGCACGCGCCTGAATACCCCGGACGGCTATCAGCAGCTGGCGGTACAAAAACTCGCGGAAGTCAGCAGCCTGCCGGTTGTTCCGGCGGAAGACCTGATTGAAGCCACCTCCGACTGCGGCGCCTACGTCATGGTGCATAGCTCGCTGAAACGCCTGGCGGTGAAGCTGTCTAAAATCTGTAACGACCTGCGCCTGCTCTCTTCCGGCCCGCGCGCTGGTCTGAACGAAATCAACCTGCCGGAGCTGCAGGCGGGTTCATCCATCATGCCGGCCAAGGTTAACCCGGTGGTGCCGGAAGTCGTCAACCAGGTGTGCTTCAAGGTGATCGGCAACGACACCACCGTCACCATGGCCTCCGAAGCCGGCCAGCTGCAGCTGAACGTGATGGAGCCGGTTATCGGCCAGGCGCTGTTCGAGTCCATTCATATCCTGACCAACGCCTGCTACAACCTGCTGGAAAAATGCGTAAACGGCATTACCGCTAACAAAGCGGTGTGCGAAAGCTATGTGTACAACTCCATCGGCATCGTCACCTACCTCAACCCGTTTATCGGCCACCACAATGGCGATATCGTCGGCAAGATTTGCGCCGAAACCGGTAAGAGCGTGCGGGAAGTGGTGCTGGAACGAGGTTTGCTCACCGAAGCGGAGCTGGACGATATTTTCTCTCCGCACAACCTGATGCACCCGGCCTATAAAGCAAAGCGTTTTACCGATGAAAGCGAACAGTAAGCTTTCAGGTTAAACTCAACGAAGGCATGTCAGCAATGACATGCCTTTTTGCTTTTCTGGGTTTACGAAATCACAACAATTCAATATCAACTTGTTAAAAAACAAGGAAGGAACATATGTTTGGTGCAGAGCTCGTCATTGTCCTGCTGGCTATTTACCTGGGTGCCAGGCTGGGCGGTATCGGTATCGGCTTCGCCGGGGGTCTGGGCGTCCTCGTCCTGACCTTAATCTTTCAAATCAAGCCCGGCGCGATCCCCTTCGACGTCATTGAGATCATCATGGCGGTCATCGCCGCGATTGCCGCCATGCAGGTTGCCGGCGGCATGGACTACCTGGTCAGCCTTGCAGAGCGCCTGCTGCGCCGTCATCCGAAGTACATCACTTTTCTCGCCCCGCTGGTCACCTGGTTTATGACGGTCCTCGCGGGAACCGGCCATACCGCCTTCTCAACTCTGCCGGTGATCACCGAAGTGGCGAAGGAACAGGGCATTCGCCCCTCCCGCCCGCTGTCGATTGCCGTCGTGGCCTCGCAGATTGCGATTACCGCCTCGCCAATTTCCGCCGCGGTGGTGTTTTTCGCCGGCATTCTGGAGCCGCTGGGCGTCAGCTACCTGACGCTGCTGGCTATCTGTATTCCGGTGACGCTGATTGCCGTGATGATCACCGCCGTGGTGTGTAACTTCCTCGGCTGCGAGCTGAAAGATGACCCGGTTTACCAGGAGCGACTGGCAAAAGGGGAAGTCAAACTGCGCGGAAGCCAGGTGTTCCAGCTGAAGCCGCACGCCAAACGCTCCGTGCTGCTGTTCCTGATCGGGATCGTCGCGGTCATGTTCTACGCTACCGCCATCAGCGATACCGTCGGGCTGATTCAGAACCCGGTACTGCCGCGCAACGAAGCGATCGTGGTCTTCATGCTGACCATCGCCACGCTGATTAGCATCACCTGTAAGATCGATACCAGCGAAGTGCTCAACGCCAGCACCTTTAAATCCGGGATGAGCGCCTGCGTCTGCGTGCTGGGCGTTGCCTGGCTGGGCGATACCTTCGTGAAGGCACATATCTCTGATATCCAGGCGGTGGCGGGCGATCTGCTGCACAACTACCCGTGGCTGCTGGCGGTAGTGCTGTTCTTCGCCGCAACCCTGCTCTACTCCCAGGCCGCTACCACCAAGGCGCTGATGCCCGCGGCGCTGCTGCTTGGCGTGAGTCCACTGACCGCCATTGCCTCTTTTGCCGCGGTCTCCGCGCTGTTCGTCCTGCCGACCTACCCGACGCTGCTGGCGGCGGTCGAAATGGATGACACCGGCTCTACCCGCATCGGCAAATACGTCTTCAACCACGCCTTCCTGATCCCCGGGGTGATCGCCATTACCCTGTGCGTTATTTTGGGGTTCATCATCGGCGGCATCGTGCTGTAAAACTGCTTAAATTCGGGCCACATCGTGGCCCGTTTGATTAATCCCCCGCATCTTGCGTGCTATAGTGCCTCTTTTCGCTGATACGAGGTTCACGATGACTACGCCTGATGCCGTTGTTGTACTCTGCACCGCGCCGGATGAAGCGACCGCCCAGGATTTAGCGGCCAAAGTGCTGGCAGAAAAGCTGGCCGCCTGCGCCACTCTCCTGCCGGGCGCGACCTCCCTCTACTACTGGGAAGGCAAGCTGGAGCAGGAGTATGAGGTGCAGATGCTGCTGAAAACCGACCGCGCCCATCAGCAGGCGCTGCTGGAGTGCCTGAAGTCCCATCACCCGTATCAAACCCCCGAATTACTGGTTTTACCCGTCACTCACGGAGACACTGATTACCTCTCATGGCTCAACGCATCATTACGCTGATTCTGCTGCTCTGCAGTACATCCGCATTCGCCGGGCTATTTGATACTCCCGGCCGCTCAAATTTTGTGCCTGCTGACCAGGCTTTTGCCTTTGATTTTCAGCAGAGCCAGCACGAGATAAACCTAACCTGGCAAATCAAGGAGGGTTACTATCTCTACCGCAAACAGATCAAGCTCAGCGCCGCAGACGCCGCTTTCCTTGAGCCATCTCTGCCGTCCGGCGAATGGCACGACGATGAGTTTTACGGCAAAAGTGAGATTTATCGCCAGCGGCTAACCGTGCCGGTTACGCTCACCCAGGCCGCCAAAGGGGCCACGCTGACCGTGACCTGGCAGGGCTGCGCCGACGCCGGCTTCTGCTATCCGCCGGAAACTAAAGTGGTGCCGCTCAGCGCGGCGCTGGCGCTCTCCAGCGACGAGCAGGCTCCCGGGCGCCCGGCGCTTCCCGTCGCTGGCGCGCCGAAGCTTAACCCGCCGCTCCCGGTAGAACCGCGTCCGGCGCTGGCGCTCGCGGAACGGCCGCCGGCTGCGACCCCCGCACCAGAGCGGCCCGCAGCCGCGACGGATGGCAGCCAGCTTCCGTTCTCCGCGCTCTGGGCGCTATTAATTGGTATCGGTATCGCGTTTACGCCCTGCGTGCTGCCGATGTATCCGCTGATCTCGGGTATCGTGCTCGGGGGCGAACGCCAGCTGTCCACCGCCCGCGCGCTGCTGCTGGCGTTTATCTATGTCCAGGGGATGGCGCTGACCTATACCGCGCTGGGTATGGTGGCCGCCGCCGCGGGCCTGCAGTTCCAGGCGGCGCTGCAGCATCCGTACGTGCTGATCGGCCTGTCGGCGGTCTTTATTCTGCTGGCGCTGTCGATGTTTGGCCTGTTTACCCTGCAGCTGCCGTCATCCTTGCAGACGCGCCTGACGCTGATGAGCAATACCCAACGGGGCGGTTCCGCCGGCGGCGTGTTTGCCATGGGCGCCATCGCCGGGCTTATCTGCTCGCCCTGTACAACGGCGCCGCTGAGCGCGATTCTGCTGTACATCGCGCAAAGCGGTAACCTGTGGCTGGGCGGCGGCACGCTGTATCTCTACGCGCTGGGCATGGGGCTACCGCTGATTCTGGTCACCGTGTTTGGCAACCGTCTGCTGCCGAAGAGCGGCCCGTGGATGGCCCATGTGAAGACCGCGTTCGGTTTTGTCATCCTGGCGCTGCCGGTGTTTTTACTGGAGCGTATCCTGAGCGAGGTATGGGGGCTACGCCTGTGGTCGCTGCTGGCGGTGGCCTTCTTTAGCTGGGCCTTTATCACCTCCCTTGGCACCACGCGTCCGTGGCAGCGCATCATGCAGATCGTGCTGCTGGCCGCCGCGCTGGTGAGCGTTCGTCCGCTGCAGGACTGGGCGTTCAGCGCGCCGACGGCGCAGCAGCAGGCGCACCTGGCGTTTACCCGCGTCAGCACCGTCGATGAGCTCGATCGGGCGCTGGCGCAGGCTAAAGGCCGGCCGGTTATGCTAGATTTGTACGCTGACTGGTGCGTGGCCTGTAAAGAGTTCGAAAAATACACCTTTAGCACACCGGAAGTGCAACAGGCCCTGAAAGATACCGTTCTGTTGCAGGTAGACGTCACAAAGAACAGCGCGCAGGACGTCGCCCTGCTGAAGCATCTGCGGGTGCTCGGCCTGCCGACGATTCTGTTCTTTAATGCGCAGGGAGAGGAGCAGCCCGCGCAGCGCGTCACCGGCTTTATGGATGCCGCGGCATTCAGCGCTCATTTGCGCGATCGGCAACCGTGAGCGACACTTTAGGAGGTAAAATGGAGGAGAAAACCGTGCAACGTGAAGATGTTCTGGGTGAAGCCATACAAATTCTTGAAATCGAAGGTATTGCTAACACCACGCTGGAGATGGTCGCCGAGCGCGTTGCTTATCCGATCGATGACCTCAAGCGCTTCTGGCCAGACCGCGAAGCGCTCCTGTATGACGCCCTCCGCTATCTCAGCCATCAGGTTGATACATGGCGTCGCCAGCTGCTGCTGGACGAGACGCTAACGGCGGAGCAAAAGCTGCTGGCGCGCTATGCGGCGCTGACCCGGTGCGTGAGCAATCACCGCTATCCCGGCTGCCTGTTTATTGCGGCCTGTACTTTCTATCCGGATGCACAGCACCCGATTCATCAGCTGGCTGAACAGCAGAAGCAGGCTTCGCTCGCCTATACGCACGAGCTGCTGACCCAGCTGGAAGTGGACGATCCGGCGATGGTCGCCAAACAGATGGAGCTTATCATCGAGGGCTGTCTGAGCCGCCTGCTGGTGAAGCGCAGCCAGGCCGACGTCGACACCGCCCAGCGCCTGGCGGAAGACATCCTGCGTTTTGCCCAGTGTCGAATGGGCGGCGCGTTAACCTGATTCCGATATCTTAACCGATCCTTCGCGCATATAATTTCCCTCTCACCGACATGCTGACAGGGTTTTATATGCGTTCTCTCCTTTGGGTTGCCATCATCGGGCTATATCCGATATCGCTACTGGCGGCTCCCGTACAGGGTTTTTCTTTCGCGTATAAAGACTGGGAAGTCGCCTGTGATAATACCGGCACCTGCCGGGCCGCGGGCTACGGCGTCAACCTCGGTGAAGTCAGCGTCCTGCTGACCCGCAGCGCCGGCCCGGATCAGCGGGTGAGCGGCCAGGTGACCTTTGCCCAGACCGATCGCGATATTCCCCCTGACGCCACCGTGCGCCTGCTGATCGACAATCAGGATCGCGGGACGCTGGATGCCAAAGACGACAGCCACTTCCGCTTCGACAGCACGCAAACGGCCGCGCTGATCCAGGCCCTGGAGCATGAAAGCCGCATTGAGATTTCGCTCAACGGGGAGCGCAAGACGCTCTCCAGCGCGGGCAGCAGCGCGGTATTTCTCAAGATCGACGAATTTCAGCAGCGCCTGGGCACTGCGGATGCGCTGCTGCGCAAAGGCGATGCCGACGATAGCAATACGCTGAACGCGCTGCCCGCCCCGGAGATTATCGCCGCCCCAACGCTCCACAACGCCCAGCCCGAACCGCTGACCGCCAAACAGCGCCAGCGCTTCCTCCCGGAGCTGGTCCCGCTGCTGAATAGCCGCTGTGACGACTGGCAAAACAAAGATATTCCCGCCCAGGAACGACAAATCACCGCCACCGCCATCGATAAAAGCCATTGGCTTATCCAGGCGCTGTGCTGGCGAGCCGCCTATAACGACGGTTACGCCATGTGGGTGGTGGACAGCGCCCCGCAGGCTAAACCTCAGCCGATCTCCACCGATGCCTCCAGCTATGCCGATGGCGTCATTGCGTTCTTCAACAAGGGCCGCGGCATCGCCGACTGCGTGAGCGGGGAGGAGCGGGTCTGGGACGGCAAAGCGTTCGTCCAGAGCCTGAAATATACCACCGGCATGTGCCGCGAAATTACCCCCGGCGGGACCTGGATGCTGCCGACCTTCGTCAGCCAGGTGCGTCCTAAGCAGCAGAAAGATGCCGATAATCTCGCGCTCAAGGCGCTGTATAGCGCCGTGCTGAAAGAGCAAAAGGCCAACCCGGAGCTGGAGCTAAATAAGATCGCCGAGCAGTTCCCGCTCACCGGACACGTCACCAACTTTACGCTGACCTATGCCGACGATACCTTAGTGTCAACAAACAAGCCTTCCGCCGATATCAGCGACGATGAGTGGCAGGCGTTTCTCCATTCCGATATCAGCGCTGATTCAGAAAATGGCAAGGTCAGCTTTACGCTTATCGACCTCGATAACGACGGCAGGCGCGATTTGATTATCGACAGCTACGTCGGCGGAACCGGATTGTTCAGCTATACCGGGGTCTTAAAACGCGGCGATGACACCTTTGATAGCGTCAACGGCAGCGATAGCGATGACGACGATGATTTTGACGCCGGCGTACCCGGCGCGCTGTACTCCCTCAACGGGCGCGGGGCCAACCAGTGGAGCCAGTGGGTCAGAATTAACGGTCAGGTGTATGCGCTTTGGTACAACGGCCAGTTCGGCGAGGATAATCTGTATCTGCTGCGTCCCTTCAGCCCGACGGACAGGACCCCCGCGGTGACAATTCGCTACCGCTACACGCTGAATACCATCAGCTCGCCGGAGAAAGACCAGCCGTTAACCCCGGCGCTGAATGCCAAAGATAAGGCGGATTTACTCAAGTCGCTGGAGGTTATGCAGGGTACCCTGCTGAAAGATAAGCCGCAAACCGATAGCGACGCGCCGATTTGCCCCATTCCTCCCGGCACCTCCTCCGACGATGCGGATAACTACTACAGCGGCGTCCCCTCAAACTATATCTATGAAACGGTGGCCTATATTCCCGTCTGGCTGAACGATAAATGCTTCATCGGCACGATTTTTAGCCACCACGGGACCTACCGCCACGGCGTCGATGCGGAGATTACCATCAGCTCCCCGCGCGAAGACGAAGAGGTGATCGGCGACTATACCCTTTCCGGTTTACGCCACGTCATCTCTGCGGTCAGCGGCTGGAAAATCCGTCAGGGCGACAACGGGATGATGTGAATTATGGCCAAAACGCGGCTTTTGATGCAAAACTGCCGTAAAGTTAAGCAATCGGCAGGAAATTCAAGAAATGTGGTTGACGCGCGGGGTGGATTACGGTTTAATTCGCCCCGTTGCCCGGATAGCTCAGTCGGTAGAGCAGGGGATTGAAAATCCCCGTGTCCTTGGTTCGATTCCGAGTCCGGGCACCACTATTCAGAGAACCCGCCCAAAAGGCGGGTTTTTGCGTTTCTGCAGCCGGACTCTCCATCAAACTGCGTTCGATTATTCGCCGCTAGCGGCTCACCCCTTCGGGGCCGGCGCGACAGGCGCGCCGTTCAACGCCTTCGGCGTTAGTCCGAGCCGGGCACAAAATTCAATTTAATGGTGTCTCAGAACGCCCTGAAACGTTAAAAAGAACTCGGTAAAAGAAACCAACGCCGCATCTGGTGCCGCTGTCAAAACAGGCGGTCACGGTGCTGAAACAGCTAAAATTGCAGGCCGGAAACAGTAAGTTGCTGTTGAACCAGAGAGTGCCGACCAGATCAGATACTCTTCATCGTCCTCATTCAGCGCCGGGCAGCTGGTAAACCCATGTACCAGACTACATTTTCAGACAGTTTGAATCAAAACGGTGGAATACCCATTCTGTTGATTTATATATTAAATCCGGGATCCATATATCCACCGCCCTTTCCCCTCTTCTTTTCCGGGTAGATAAGATCGTATATCATCGCCCTCATTCCAGCTAGATTTATCAATGACTGGAGCTCGCTTTCCCCTTGATATATAGAGCAAACCCTCCGCCATCGGAAACGATACAGGTCGCGTTAAACATAACACCTCTCCGATTCCAGCCCCGTTTGCGCCATGTATAAGACACTGACGGGCAGAAATAAAAATGAACAATGATGAAGTAAGAAACTACAGCAAAGATATTTATGGGATGAATGAAAAAAATAGCGCGAACGATCAACCGAAGCGGTTTCGTACTTATTTTTTTATTCCTTTCACCCCAAGCGGGGTATTGCCCGAGAGTTTTTATTTTGAAATATTTGTCTGATATCTTCATATTATTTTTAATTTTCATAATTTTATTCTTTATTCGACAGTCATCATCTGCCAAATACTCTTTTTAAGAACACAATAACAGCATATACATCTATATCAAAACTATAGTTTGGATTTATTTAAGTTATAAACATAAAGCTCATTAAAAATTAACCATTGACTATGCATGTTAAATATGACAATTTTTTAATCAAAGGGATAAATGAGAAGCATTCATCTTTAAAGGAGATATCAGTGGTTCGTATGCTACTTACGGATAAATAGTATATTCTCGGCCTGTATTATCAATATGCTGAATGACTAATACATCATATCTGAGGAACAAAATCAGCGAGTCGTATGGCGACGCTGTAGGTAATAGTAATTCATATGTTCCCTACACCCAATAAACCTCAACATACAGGTTTATTGGGTATAGGTAGAAAAGACAAATAATTAACAAGGGAAATAGCGCATGAGAGAATTGGCTATTGAGGAAATAAATACCATTGCTGGTGCTGAATGCACCCTTAATGGACTTGGACAGTCTGCAGTGAGCGTTGGTATTGCCGGTGCAGTTGCCGGGATGGCAACCGGCACTATGACGCTGCCTGTCTTCGGTACTGTTGCTGGTTGGGTGGGCGGAGGAATCCTTGGTACAGTTGGGGGAGCAGCAGGTTATGCTGGGACATGTTGGTGGAATAACAATACTCAGAATTAGTCTGACAAGCCTGATTCTTTTTATTCTCACACTACTAGTTAATATTTATTTCAATGAAGAAAAGGGGTTAATAAAACCGGTCATTCAATCAATCATTTCCACCTTGATTTTTGGTGGTGGATTATTCTTGTTCTCAAGAAATAAATGATCTAACTTTTACCGGATAATCAACAAAAAGATGTTAGCGCCTATCCTGGCCGGAGTTATTGGCGTAGCCAGTTTGAACACCGACAGCGCGCAGAAACCGGAGCGTACATCTAGTACGTGGGGATTTTGAGCAGTGTCCAGGGCCAAAATGGCAAATAAAATAGTCCTAATAGGATAGGCTCTTATTCTACTTTATACAGGCATATATTTTATCTGTGAATACAATTATAAGCCGCCGAAAATGAATAGTAGACCACTAGTGGCATTATCGCATCAGCGTTAGGATCGCTATATACATACAAAACCCAGATAACATCAGATATTCCTGAACGGATATAAAATAAAATGAAAAATCTATCAGCTCTTACCGAATGTCTGGTCCCTTTCATCGCAAAAAAAGTGACTACCCGGCTGCTCTGGACTAATAATTTAGATAACGCTCAACTGAAGGAAGTCATACAGGCGACGAGTTACCTTATACCGGAGAACCAACGGCATTCAGTTTTTGACGCTCGCGTCCCTATATTGAACGACGAAAAAATATTTTATGCCGAACGCTACGGCGGTGACGCAATTTCGTTTAACGGCGGGGGGGCACGCTGCGGCTTCGATGGTCGCTGGCAAGTTAAAGGTATCGGGGCCAACGCACTTGTTGGCCAAGGAGCCAAACAGGTCGACGGTGAGTTGACGTTGACTGGCGCAGTGCTGGAAGCTATTTGGGGTGGCTTATTAGCTAAACTTCTGCCATATGGCGTGGTGCCAAACAAGGCAATCTTGCTAACTAAAATTGCTCTCGCCAGCAAAACGACATCGGTTTCATCATCGGTCCATTCCCATCGAGTCTTGCTGGTTCGCGAATCAGTAGTGCGCCCTGCACATTTTTGCCGGGCCCCCTATTATCAGCCTCATGCCGACATGCGCTTACAGCAAACAGACAGTGCGCGGGTTGAAAAGCAAATCGCGATAGCCCCCTCATTGTTACCACGTCCTGCTAAGTTTGAAGATGAACAATGGGCAGCTCTGAAGCAGGACGAGCGTGCTCTGTATGGACTTTGTGAATTAGCACAACGACTTGCCACGCAGATAGCCTGGTGCCGCAGCCGACATTTAGTCATGATGACTTCACCTTCCAATTGCGACATACAGGGCCGGTTACTCGATTTCCATGGCGTACGCAGCGTTTTCCCTGTCGAGCGTCGTGAAGCCGGTAGCAGTTACGTCCAGTACAATAAATTGAGCGAAGATGCGCCACTACTGCTGCAAGGTGTTCAGGATCTCAGTTTTTACCTAGCTAAGTTCCTGTTTGGTGCTGGATTTCTCGCCACTGCACAACAAGCCATCGATAAGTCTTTCAGTCTCGCATACAGAAAAACCTGCTTTCTGGAGAATCTGGGAACGGTGGGTTTTGACAAAGAATTTTTACATTCTCTTCATCTTAACGACGAAATGGTTGCCCTGGCCGATCGTTTACAACGCATATTCGACCTCTCAGCGGGTATGTTCACTCAGCGCCTGGGCCTGTCCTACGGGCATGAGCACCCTGCCATCTCCCTGCTACATCAACTGATAGATGATTCATCAAATGCCGCACCAGAAAAGAACCCCAAAACTGCAGGAGAACGGTTTTCGCTGACATTCCATCAGCTTTACACAGATTACCTTCATAAATATCTGTCACAGGGGAAAACAGCTCAAGAGTTACGAAAAGCGATGAAGCGTACTGTTGCCAGGAAGCTGGCTTCCCGCGCTTTTATGAGTCGTGGGGCCATCAGCCAGGAGATTGCAAGTTGGCAAGGTGAACCTGAGGCAATTTCTGAACGACTACATACATACCAGATTCGCTTCGAACGTTTGGCGTTACAAATTCTGAAATAATAAACTTGAGGATATTTTGTGAGCTTTATTACAGAAAGTCAGAATGGTAAAAATAAATTTAGCCAGTTTGAAAATCTTGGCTTTGCCGTCAGTTGTATGTTAATGAACAATAATTACAGCCTCTACCATGTTAAAACGCTTCAGCTGTGGACCCACAAAGCCATTAATCTTAACCAGTTCAAAGTGTTATTCGACCATAAAGAAAATCCCATAGGATATATAACCTGGGCGTGGTTCAGGAATGATACGCTGAATCGTCTTATTTACGACCCTTTATTCTTACCCCATACATCCGAATGGAATGAAGGAGGTACGCTTTGTATTCTGGATTTTTGCTGCCAGCCAGGAAGCGCCAGATTGTGTATGGATTATTTGAAAGATGTATCACCATTTATTGAAAGCAACCACATTGTCTGGCGCGCTAAAAAATCGGGCAAATTGATGACAATGAAAAAAAACAGAAAAGTGTAGCTTGGGTGAAAAAATGATAAAAAATAAATTACTGGATTCACAATCTGGTTTTTACTATGGTAGCAAAATCGGCGAAAACAAGTCCACCTATAATATATCAGAATATGTTGAAATCATTCACCCTATAGAAATAGACCGCCTAAAACGCGCTATTTCTATGGTCATAAGCCAAAACCCAACACTGAACTTTGGATTCGCAGAGAATAATGGCATTCCTTATCAATATGACTCTTCATGCGATTTTCCATTGGAAACGGTGGATCTATCACATAACGACGACGGTATATTCAATGCTATAATGATGATGGAGCAAGATGCGGAACTCCCATTCTCTCTGAGCAATCCTCCATTGTTCAGACAGAAAATTATCATTCTGGGAGAAAACCATGTCCTATGGTATTTCTGTAGTCATCATATTCTGCTTGATGGGTATGGTACCTATCTGTTTATTCATCAGGTCGCGGAGGCCTACCGGTGTCAGCTATCAATTCAAACTGATGTGACCCTACTTTCGGCAATAGACCCTCTGTTAAGGGTAGAGTCGGATTACCGCGAGTCTGTAAACTATAAGTCGGACAAACAGTTCTGGCAAAGCATTGTTCCTCGCCTACCCGATCCGACAACACTTGCTCGCCAAAATATGTCCTCGGGACGTGTAATTCGTTATGCAGATTCTTTTGCGTGCCCTACGGGATTATTTTCTTCAGAAGATAACCAGCCATCGTGGTTAACGGAACTCATTGCGACCGTGATGGTATATATGTATTTATGCTCAGGGGAAAAATCACAGGTCATCGGTATCCCAATGATGGCACGTACAGGGCATCTTATGCGACATGCGCTGATATGTAAAACCAATGTCCTTCCGCTGACGCTCACTCTGGATGAAAATACCACTGGCCGGCAGCTGGCGTGCGAAATTGAACGTGAACTCAAACAGATCAAGAAGCATCAGGACTTTCGTTATGAAGAAATAAAAAATCTGCGGAGCCACTTCAACCTGTCACCATTATTTAATATCGTCGTGAATATTATTCCCTTCGAATCTGTAACCTCGTTTTCATCGGAGCAACATAGTCTGGTGCGCAACTTGCGATCCGGGAACGCTCATGATTTGGTCTTTAATATTCGTCCAGATATTGATAATGAAATGCTTCGTTTTGAAATTGACGCTGACTCAGGGCTTTACGATCGGGCGAACCTTATCCAGCACTGTCAGGCAATACAGAAGCTTTACAGGTTGCTGCATGCAAAGAAAGGGAGCACTTCTCTTCAGCAGTTAAGAGAGCACTTTGCACTTTCACTCAGTGGTAACCTAAGCAATAGTGAGGTCAGTGATGTTCTCCATTGTATTGAACATACCGTAAATCATGCTCCGGAACTCCTTGCCATCTGTACACCAGAACACACTTCGGCGTCGCTTAGCCAGATATCCTATGCACAGTTGCAGCAGTATATCATTACCTGCTCCGAGAGCTTAGGCGCGCTAATTACGCCAAATACGGTGGTTTTAATTGATTGGCCTAAAAGTCCGGAAGCCATCATCTGCATGCTAGCCTCACTGCGACTGAATATACCATTCGTTAATTTGAACTCTGGAGCCGATGATGTGGAATATCGGCGTTTTCTCGAACAATTCAACGATGCAATTTTAATCACCGGACAGACGTTTAAACACAAGAATCTCCTCAATAGCTTAACCCACTGGCAGAAACTGGAATTCGATAATCCGTTATTAACTATTTATCGGCACCGGGAACCCGATAATTACACAAAACTGCCGCCAGGGATCGGCTATATCATGTTTACGTCAGGCTCCACCAGTGCCCCTAAAGGTGTGATGTGCAGTAGGCATTCGCTGAATGCTTTTATTTCCGCGGCAATTGAACGCTACGGCTTCACTCCATCCGAGCGTGTATTACAGTTCGCTCCGTTCTTTTTTGATGCCAGCATAGAGGAAATCTTCGTAACACTCGCATCGGGTGCCAGCCTGTACATCCCGCCTGATGCAACAGTGTATAATTTTTCGGCGTTGTTTAACTTTTGCGAAACGCATCGCATCAACCTGCTTGATATTCCTACAGCCTACTTTAACGAAATGCTGTTTGCGCTCGGTAGCAAGTTACAGTTACCGCCAACCATAACGACTGTGATAGTTGGCGGAGAAAGCCTTTCGGAACGTGCCCGGTCACTCTGGTTTTTACACAATCCGAGTGGTAGAAGATTGATCAACTCCTACGGCCCAACTGAGGCAACGGTAGTAGTAACAACAGCGGAAGCCAAAAACGACGATACTCCTATTACGATTGGTACCCCTCTCGATGGCATCCTTACCGCTATCGTTGGTGAAAACCTCATACCCGTCCCTCTCGGTAATACCGGGGAACTACTAATAGCCGGGCCTACCGTCAGTATGGGATACCTGAACCAACCGAAGCTAACAGCCGAAAAATTCGTGTTGCTTGAAGTTAATAAGCAAAAAATTCCTGCTTATCGCACCGGAGACATTGCCTGTATGGGTAACGACCGGCAGTTACTTTTTCTGGGACGAAAGGTGCGAGAAACAAAAATTGCCGGCCAGCGTGTCAATATGAGCGAGACAGAAAGTTGCATCGCTAAGCTACCGAATATTGTCGAAGTCGCCGTGCTGTCCAACAGCACTGATACAGGCGTCGCGCTTATCGCGCATTATCATAGCCCGCATCCGCTGGATGGGTCAGTGCGACACACTTTGTACGGAAAACTGCCCAATTCTCACATACCAAAACATTTTGTCTATCATCATATGCCGCTGGTAAAGCTGGCTAACGGCAAGATTGATTACCGGACTCTTGAAAGGCACCCCCCCGGACTTACGCAAGAAAGCGAGCTACCTCCAGCAACTTTCAGGTCCCTGGTACATGACACATGGATGAAAACATTGGGCAGCGATGAAGGAGACTTTTTCTCTCTCGGAGGAGAATCACTTCAAGCCATCAAAATTATTAATACTTTAAACAGCGTCTGCCGGCTTGATTTGAATATGCGCGATATTTTTGAAAATCCGCAGCTTACGGTATTTTATCACCACCTGGCTCAACTGGCTCACTCTCGTTACGGACTTAGTCAACGCCACCTGGACATACGCTGTGCCATTAGCCGCTGTCTGACCACTGTTATTAATACCCCCTTTCCCCCTACGATCTTTATCCAGAAACCTGACGGAACGGATGAAAGGTATTTATTGGACCGCATTGCCACCGGGGATGAAGTTCGAATTATCTCATCGGAAAATGAGATTCGCCTGACAAAAGGTCAGCCTCTGGCCTCTGCCGTTTTCAACGTACCGGAAGTACCATCGCAATATGCAGCCTGGCTCCATTCCCTACCTTCCCTGTTGTTCATGCTGTCAGGCCGGGTTCAGCAAATAATTATCCTGCACGACGCAGGAATTAGCGGCAGACTGGATCAGGACCTGTTACACGGTTACCAAAACGAAAGGGTACAATTAATACAAAAGGCGGGCCCTCATCTTCTGAAAATTAATGAGGGTATAACCGAATTAATCGCTCTCAGTATCCAGCTGGGATTTTTCCCACACATCCGGTTTGATACCGCCTACGAACAACTCAGCTGCTGCGTGCTAAAAAGCGCAGGTATTGAAGATGCTGAAAATATCGACAATCATACCGCTTTCGCTACTGCACAGGCAAAGAACCCCGGAATGCAACTCTGCGAGCTCTCTGACTGGCTTAACAAGGTTTCCGCTCGCAGTCAGACAGAATCCGTGTTCACAGTCTCTGGTATAAAAGAAAAAGGATTAATTTCATGAGTGTGATGATTGGTTTGGTCAAACTTATAGACATGGCGAAAAAAGGTGCCAAATTCGGCAGGTTATCACCTGAACGGCCGGAGATCGAAAATATAGAGGGTGCCGAAATCAGTGCGGCACAGTCGGATATCACCAAATTCCTTTCCACCTGTGCACCAACAAAATCTGTCCAGCCCAGGATAAAAAAATCAGGTTATAGCGTTAGCCGTTATGCTGGACAATATTTGTGGCTATATGAGAATTTTACCAAAAACAGCGCCGTGTATAATATCCCGATAGCCAGAGAGATCGTCGGCCACTTTGAACCGGAACGTTTGTTTTCTGCTCTGGAAACACTGTTTAAACGCCATGTCGCGCTTCGTGGTCTTTACCGGCTGAATGACGCAGAGATCTCTGTCGACATCGCCAATCCCAATTCTGTCACTATTGAAGTACATCAGGAAGACATTAGCACCGCTGATAAAGAGGAACAGAAAAAAAGGGTAACAGAAGCCCTGAAGGCACAATGCAGTGTTCCGTTCGACCTCAGTGGTGAACTGCCGCTACGTTGTCTGATTCTGAAGAAAAGCGAACAACATCACTGTTTGTTTTTGACCTTTCATCACTGCGTCGTAGATGGCTGGACAGCCAATTTACTGCTCGATGAACTCAGCTGTAACTACAACTCCAGAGAGGGGGTCACCCGTTCCGACAGCAGCCACGCATTCTTTCGTTTTCTAGAGGATCCTTTTTTTACCGTCGGGAATGTCGCCGACAGCCTCAAATTCTGGCGTGATGAGCTCCATCACGCACCAGCAAAACACTCTCTGGAATACGATATCGCCATCAGTTCAGCGAACAAAACGGAGAATATCGTCAGGGCATCCATGGCAGAGGCATTACAGCAGTCGTTGACACAGCTTTCCCGGCGTACCGGTACATCGCTGTTTACCCTTCTACATACGGCCTTTGCTTTACTGATCGCCAGAGAATCTGGCTCTGAACGAGTGGTCATAGGGAGTCCGGTCGCCAACAGGAGCGATCCCGGGTTAAACACCGCTATAGGTAGTTTCGTCAATACCGTTGCCTGGCAGTTCCAAATCAACTCTGATGAGAGCTTTTGTACGTTATTACAAAAGAGTATCTGTAAATTCGCGCGTTCGTTTAAACATCAGGGATTGCCATTTTCTTTTCTGATAGAGCAACTTAGACCTGCTCGCGGTAAGTTTCATCCCATTTTCCAGATTATGTTTGTCTGCCAGCATCGGAAAACTAATGAACTGCATTTTGGCTCAGCACAAGTTTCAGCACTACCGAGAAGTTACGTTCCACCTAAGTTTGACCTGGTGCTGGAAGTCATCTCCACCGCAGAGGGGATTCAGTTGGAATGGCAATACAATAATAGATTATTCGCACCTCAGCGTATTAGAGCCCTGGCGGAGAGCTATGCCCTGCTACTTCAACAAATAGCTCACAATCCACAACAACCCGTTGACCGATATATCCTGTCAGCTGCTAACGATACCCTACAACTTCATACTCTTTCCGTGGGAACGGAGATGCCGCAATTTCTTCACCAGAACTTAGCGCAGTGGTTATGGCATGCGGGTGAGAAATATGCAGCCCTGCCTGCACTGACTGAAGGGGCTCGCGTGTGGCGTTATGACGAACTGCTAAAGCGCGCCAGCATAATTGCGCAGTGGCTGAAAATACACACGACCCGACAAGCACTGATTGCTATCGATATTCCTCGCGGTGCTCAGCAGGCTATCGCCACGCTGGGTATCATTTTAGCCAGACGCGCTTATCTGCCACTGACCGATGGGCTACCTAATAAACGCGCCGCAGACATTCTCCATCTCTCAGGCTGCGACTGCGTCCTGAATAACGCCTCATCTTCGCATTCCCGCTACCCGTCCGGGCTTCGCACTCAGGCTCTGAAAACGATTTTTTCCACGGCTTACCAGCGCGATGAATTTCATTTCACCCCAGGGAATACTGACGACCTGGCCTATGTTATATATACGTCGGGGACGACGGGAACGCCTAAAGGCGTTGCAGTTGAGCACGGAGCTATCGCCAATACCCTACTAACAATGAACCGGATTTTTAATGTTTCACCTCAGGATAATGTATTAGCCATCGCTGATTTGTCTTTCGATCTCTCAGTTTACGATCTGTTCGGTAGTTGGCTCGCTGGCGCCACGGTAGTTACCCTGCCAACGATATCATCTCGAGAGCCGGCTGCATGGTTGAACGAGATACGACAACGGCAAATTAGCATTTGGAATTCAGTTCCCGCTGTTTTGCAGATGCTGGTGCAATATTGCGAGCAGAAAAACATCATATCCTTACCTGGATTAAAGCAGATATGGCTAAGTGGGGATCGCATTTCGCCGCAATTGGTCGTACAAGCTCATAGGTTATTCCCTAATTCGACCATCATCAGTCTTGGCGGCGCAACCGAGGGTGCCATCTGGTCAATACACTATCCTCTGACGCGAGATACACAATACAGAAATGCCATCCCTTATGGCATTGCACTGCCTAACCAAAGCATGTGGGTACTGAATGAAGAACTGGCACCATGCGGTTATGGCGTAACCGGTGGTATTTTTATCGGCGGCGCAGGTGTTGCCCGGGAATACTGGCGCGATCGGCCGGCCACCGACAGGAGCTTTGTGCTCTGCCCAGAGTCTGGCAAACGCCTGTATCGTACGGGCGATCGTGGCCGCTGGCACCGCAGCGGCTACATCGAATTTCTCGGACGCGAAGACCAGCAGGTAAAAGTACAGGGTTATCGTATTGAACTGGGCGAAATCGAATCCGCACTCAAAAGCAGCGAACTGGTTGCAGAAGCCTGCGTTGTTTGTCACAGCAATGGCAATAATACCCGTCATTTGGACGCCTATATCACGCTGACGTCGATGGGAAAATCTATCAATTATGCAGAAGAGCAGATACGGAAACATTTGATGGCTCTCTTACCCGCTTACATGGCCCCAGCCCACTACCATATCCTGGAACGTATCCCGCTTTCACGTAATGGTAAGCTCGATCGCTCACAGTTATCTCAGGTTATAGCAACGCATCAGGCCCGTCCTCTTCTCGATGCTGTTGCCACACCCAAGCTATTGAACCTGCGAAGGTTACTGGCAGAGGTCCTGGATTGTTCTCCGGACCAGATTAATCTACACGCCAGTTTTTTTGATAACGGTGGGTGCTCACTCTCAGGGATCATATTACAGGGAAGAATTAAGCGAACACTGGACGTTGAGTTGTCGCTGGCGGAGATACTCGGTTATCAGCAGCTTTCGTCGCTGGTTGAACGTATCCACCAAAATCGACCACTGGCGCTGTCAATGCCGTCAGAAATAGTGAACCAGCCTTCACTGGCTACACTTTATTTGGTCCACGGCGCAGGGGGCCACGTCCATCAGTATTCCAGCTTAATCAAAAAGCTGGGTTCCCGGGCTAATGTCATAACAATCGCCAGCCCATGTCTGGCGGAGTATGAGGCCCACGATGCACTGTCCCTGTATCAGTTGGCAGTCTCCCATCTGGCTTCCATATCGAGAAATGAGCGCGGCACAGCCATAATCGCTGGCTGGTCATTAGGCGGACAGCTCGCAGTTCATATGGCCGCACTGGCTTCAGAACAAGGCTCACCTTTTGCTCATGCTATCGCCATCGACAGTCCCCTGCCTTCTTCTAATCCGTTGGAAAAACGCCGCTTCAGCATTGCGCAGTGCTACCTGAACCTTTTTGACTCCCTGGGAATTGCACGTGATTTGTGTCAGCGTAAAGCAAAGGATACCCAAAACAGCTTTACTGACGAAGTCAGGGAATACTACGTCAGGAATCAGTCAATTGTTGGCGATAAAATTAATCTTGAGCATGCCGTAGCTTTTTGTCGCGCGATAAAAGGATCGTTCGAACTTACAGAAAATGCAGGGACTCTTCCCGAACTCTCGATTCCATTAACGTTGTGGCTAAGTGAAAATCGGCGGAGTAAACATCCCGATCTTATACAAAGATGGAAAAAGCAATCTTCATGTAACGTTCAGGTTCACTGGTGCAAGGAAAACCATTACAGTATCCTAAATAACTCCGGGCTTCAGCAGAAATTGCACGAAATACTTGACACCTTATCAACATCTGCATTTCGTGAATAAATTGATGAAGAAGAAATGAAACAACAATACTAAAGGGTAAAAATGAAACTATGGCAATGCTGGTTTTATTCGTTTTTCACTTACTACTCGCTAGTGGATATATTTTTTCACTCTGTTATCCCGAAGAAAAGAGGTTTACTGCAACATTAATTCAGTCTGTTATTTTTTCAACCTTACTTGTTGCATTTTTCTGCTATCGGAAAAGTACAACACCTGACATTAACGATTAATTATTCCTTAGAAAAAGGACTAGCGTAATATAAGAAGCACATATCAATAGCGTAATTGCATGGCTGAATATTACCTACATTATCATAGCGCACGGCCCTTCCACATTTCCTCAGCCGATCGGACCGTTACATTATTATTAATAACCGAGGGATAGCCACTGACGCTTTTAAAGCGTCTGCGGCTATTCACCCAACAAATACACAGAAAAACTGGAACTCATAGCAAACAGAATGTTAATCGTGGAAATGATTCCGAGCCCTGCACCGCTAAACGCAACCGTGTTAAACAAGCCCGCACGTCCGGCGCGGAACATCCTCGCAACTGCAGCCACCGTGCACTTTTCATAAAGCTGCCTCAAAAGCCCCCTCCCCACCCAATCGCATTGACCTACTTTTTTTCTCTCACATTAAATGTTACGTTATAACATAACATTTAATAATTTAATGGCGAACGATGAAACTTAAGCCCTCTTTGCTGGCTCTCGCAGTCGCAGTAAACATTGCACCTCTGACTTATGCCGCAGATGAAACCCTGGTGGTCACCGGTAGCGGTGCGTCCGACGATGCCGCCCTGGCCGATTCGGCGCTTCTCTCATCCGGTTCGGCCTCTCGCCTCGGCCTGAGCGATAAACAGACGCCGCGCCATACGGAAACCCTCAGCGCGAAAACTATCCAGGCACAGGGCAAACGGACCCTCACCGAAGTCGTCGAGAGCGCGCCGGGAATGTCCGGCACCAGCTCGCCAACGCTCTCAAACAGCGTTTCGCTGCGCGGCTTCTCGAGCGTCTCTTGGCTGCTAAACGGCGTGGCGGTACCCGGCAGCACGATTCAAATAGCCGATCCGGTGCATTACGAAAACGTCGACATCCTCTACGGCACCGGCTCGGTTCTGAACGGCCTGAGCTCCGCTGGCGGCAGCGTCAACCTGACTTCACGCAAAGCCACCTTCGGCCGCCAGCCGGTGGAGGCCGACTATAGCTGGTCAAGCTATAACAGCCATCGCGCCCATATCGGCGCGGGCGGCACGCTGGTTGAGGGGATGGCCGCCGGCCGCGTGGACGTCAGCGCGTCCAGTACCGGCACCCAGGTTGAGAAAGAGCGCAGCCGTCCGGAGCGCGTCAGCGCGCAGCTTCTGCTGACGCCGACCGCTAACACCCAGATAACCTTTGATATCGACCGTAGCTTAACGGACATGCGCAATCCCTACTTCGGCACGCCGGTGATCAACGGCAAAGTCGATCGCGATTTACGTCACCTGAACTACAACAACCTTCAGGATGCGCATATCCGCAGCCAGGCGACCTCGTTCCAGTCGACCCAGTCCTGGTACGCGACGCCTGATTTAACCTTTGAAAACCAGTTCTACTATTACAAAGGCTTCCGCGAATGGCAGAACGTTGAGCGCTACTATCCGGCGCAGAAAGCAGGCTACGTGACCCGCGATTCTTATGGCGATCTTGCGCACGATGACAAGCTGACGGGCAACCGGACCATGGTCACCTGGGATCGCCCGATTGCGTCATTCGCCAACCGCGTGACCGCCGGCGTCGATTTTTCAAAGCGTGAGTTCCAGTACTATTCCAACGGTTTTCCGGGCGGGGAAGATGTTCTCCTGACCGACCCGGCTGCCGGTGATTTCCGCACCGGCGCCGGCGGCAGGATGCGCTCGCCCGTCCGCCACATAACCCAGAACCAGTACGCCCTGCTGCTGGAAGACAACCTGAATATCACCGACGCCGTCGCCCTGCTAAGCCAGGCACGCTACACCAATCTGGACACGCACTGGCACTATCAGCAGGATAATCAAACCCGTGCTCGGAACTATAGCTTCATAAGCTTTGGCCTGGGGCCGAGCTGGGCCATTAACGATAGCTGGACGCTGTATGCCAACTACGCAACGGGTAAAGAACCCGGCAGCGATATCTTCTTTATCAGCCCCGAACAGACGTCGCTGCCCCTTACCGACGTTCGGCAGTACGAAGCGGGCGTAAAGGGGACGTTCGCCCGCGGCGCAATAAAGCTCGCCGTTTACGATCTGCAGAAAAAGAATCTTTACCAGCAGTCGGCAACCCAGGCGGAGGTCTGGAACGCGGTTGGCAAGCAGACCTCTCGCGGCATCGAATTGAGCGGGTCGCTTAAGCCGCTGGATAACGTCACGCTGACAGGTAATGCCGCCTATACCCACGCCCGCTTCGACGATTTCAAACAGGGTGCGCAGGACCTTTCCGGCAACCGGCCGCGCTACGTTCCGGAGTGGACGGCAAATATTGCCGGGCGCTATATGCCGACCGACAGGCTGGGCCTCGGCGCGCAGCTCCACTATGTGGGCAGCAGCTATAACGATGACGCCAACACCAACAAAATGGGTGATTACACCACTCTCGACCTGAACGCCGATTATGCCGTGCTGAAGGACGTCATCGTGGGCACCCGCGTGCGCAACCTGACGGATCGATTCTACACCTGGCAGCGAACCTATGCCGGACAGGAGATGATTGCACCAGGCCGCACCTATGAAGCCTATATCAATATGCGCTTCTGATGAGACGCCTTGCCGCCCTCGCCCTGCTGGCAGCCTCTGCCAGCTTTGCCCATCCCGTGACCTTGCAAAACTGCGGGCACGCCTGGACGTTTGAACGAGCCCCACAGCGGACCGTGGTCTATATGCCGACCGCGATGGAAAACATGCTCGCACTGCGTCTGGGCGATGCCATTATCAGCGCCGTCGGCTATCGGCCGGATGAAGATACCGCGCCGTCTCCCTGGTACAAACCGCTAACCGCCCGTCTCGATGATGCACCCTGGTCGGCGGAAGCCCTGCTGGCCTCCCGGCCCGATTTTATCTATTCCGGCAGCTACTACTGGTTTAACAGCCCGGAAACCGCCGGTCGTGAAAGGATGGCCGAATGGGGAATCAAAAGCTGGCTGATCGAAGGGATGTGCAATGGCCTGCAAAGCGCTTCCCCTGCGTCCGCCACCTTCGCCAGCATCTATGCCGAGCTGCGCAATATTGCGCGTATTTATGCCGTAGAGCCGCGCGCCGAGGTGCTGATCGCTGAGCTGAAGCGGCGGGTTGCCGCCGACAGCCGCATAACGCTGCCGCCGAGAACGCTGATGTGGTGGTACTCCGGGACGGCGACCCCTTACGTGGCCGGCGGTCATGGCGCGGCGGAGCTATTAACCCGGACCATTGGCAGCCAAAACATCTTTTCCGATAGCAAGGAGCTGTGGCCCGCCATGAACTGGGAAGTCGTCGCCGAACGAGATCCTGACTACCTGATTCTTGGCGACCTGCGCAGAGGCGGAGCCGGCGACAGCGCCCGCAGCAAAATTGATTTTCTTGAGCATCACCCGCTCACCGCCGGCATGAAGGCGGTGAAAGCAAAGCGTTACATCATCTTACCCGGCTATGACATGGACGCCTCCGCGCGTTCGGTTCTGGCCCTACATCGGCTTGTCACGCAAATACACGCTAAGGAACAACCATGACCTTTCCCGCCCGCGAATTACTCAAGAACTGGGATCAACAACAAAGCGCCTACATCGCCCACCGTGAAGCACGTTATAACGCCGCGCTGGATGTGCTGGCGATGAGCTATGGAGAAGCCTTCCACGTGGTGGATCTGGCCTGCGGCCCGGGCTCGTTCAGCCTGCGTCTTCTGCAACGTTTTCCGGCGGCAACCGTCACGGCTATTGACCTCGATCCGCTGCTGATGACGCTGGCTAAAGAAGCGCTGGCGGAATACCGGGGGCGCATTCAGTTCTTCAGCGGCGATATGGCAGCCGCAGATTGCTTCAGCGTCATCGCCAGTAAACCCCAGGCCGTGGTTTCCAGCACCGCCATCCACTGGCTGCTGCCGGAGCAGCAGGTAGCGCTTTATCGCAACGTCTTTAACCTGCTGGATGAAGGTGGGATGTTCATGAACGCCGACCACCAGCGCTTTGACCAGCGTAACCCGCGTCAGGCGCTGCTTGCCAGGACTCATGACGACAGCACCCAGGAAAAGGCATGGGCCGCCGGCGTGCAGGACTGGGACAGCTGGTTTACCGCGGCCAGCCGCTATCCCGAGCTGGCCGAGGTCATCGATGCGCGCGCCGCCATTTTTGCCGACCGCCCGACGCCGCTGGCCACCACGGTAGAATTCCAGCTTGCCGCCCTGCGTCAGGCCGGTTTTACGGAAACCGGCACGCTCTGGCAATTCCTCGATGACTATATCGTCGCCGGCTGGAAATAATCATGCTGCGTTCCCCCGCTTTGCGTCTCGCCATGCTGCTTCCGGCGCTGCTGCTGGCCCTGTGCATTGCCGTAATGTATGGCCCGGTGACCTTCTCCATGCAGGAGGTGGCGCACGCCGTGCTGGCTGGCTACTGGCATAGCGATACGGCGGGAACGCTTCATCAAAGAATCGTCTGGTCGCTGCGCATACCGCGGACTCTGCTGGCGGCCCTCGCCGGTGCGGCGCTGGCGCTGGCCGGGACGGTTCTCCAGTCGCTGACCCGCAATCCTCTTGCCGACCCTTGGGTGCTGGGCATTTCATCCGGCGCGGGCTTCGGGGCGGTGCTGGTCATTGCGCTCGGCCTCAGCGTGGGCTGGGCCGCGGTGCCTGTCGGCGCTTTCTGCGGCGCCATGCTGGCTTTTTCTCTGGTGCTGCTGATGGCGCGTAAATCGCTATCCGGCCAGTCCAGCCGCTTTGTGCTGACCGGCGTCGCCGTGACGCAGCTGCTCTCTGCGGCCACGTCGTTGATTACCCTCTGGAAAACGGATGCCGATACCACGCGAGGCGTGATGTTCTGGCTGCTGGGGAGCTTCGCTCAGGCATCCTGGCTGCAGGTAGCGCTTTGCACTACGGCGCTGCTGCCGATATTTCTCATCTGCTGGTGGCGGGCAATAGAGCTGGATGTCCTGACGTTCGGCAGCGCGACGGCGGTGTCGCTCGGCGTGGAGGTCGGTACTATCAAGCTGGCGATGTACTGCCTGCTGACCCTGTTAACGGCGGTGGTTGTCGCCTGCTGTGGGGCTATCGGTTTTATTGGGCTGACCGTGCCACATATCGCCCGCATGTTCATTGGATACCGCCATCGCGCGCTGCTGCCGGCGTCCATGCTGTGCGGTGCTATCTTTAGCGTTCTGGCCGATACCCTCGCCCGCACGCTGTTTACGCCGCGCGAACTCCCCGTCGGCATCCTGACGGCGATGCTCGGGGTGCCGGTATTTCTTTTTCTGATCGCCCGTACGTCGCGATAGCCGGCGGCGCAGAGCAGCCGCGCAATAAGCGTCCTGGATTTTTGTAACATTCAAAATGCGAATGAGATACACTCAGTCAAATTACTCTGACATCTGGCTGCATTTTGCACGAACGCACACGAACTTATCCCATCGCTGCATGGCTGGCGCTGCTTGCCATCGCGATGCTGTTCGTTGCCCCCGTCATCTCGAAGTCCATTGCCCGCCAGGCCGCCTGCCAGCACTCCTCCGCCATCTCTTCCATGTCCATGCCGGGTATGCACCATGACATGCCGATGCCGTCACGCTGCGAAGAAACTGCCGCCATGGATCACCAGATGATGTCCGGTCAGGCGATGTCGCCGATGGAGGAGATCGCCTGCGGCTACTGTCAGCTGCTGGTCCATCTGCCGTTTGTCCAGCTACTGCTGGCGATGCTGCTCTGGCTGCTGCTGCTTTTTGTGGTCAGTACGCCGCTAATTCCGATCGCCTGCGCGCCTATTTTCCGCGCCTGGACGCCCCAGCGCGCCCGCGCGCCCCCCTGCGGTTTTTCTCGCTTCGTTTAATCACTAATAACCGATATTGCGCAGCTTTTGCCCCTCACCCGATGGGCAGGGTATTGCTACGCCAGAAAAACAGCAGGCCATGTAATGAAAAAACTTACTCTCGGGCGCACTCCGCTCGCCTCTCTGATCCTGATGACGCTGCATGCAAACGCGGCGTCCGCGGATGAACAGCACCATCAGGATACGATGCAAGATGACGCCGTCATGATCGTCACGGCGCCGGTCTCCTCTCCGCTGGAGATCGTCACCTCGCCCAAAACGCCGCGTCAGCCGGTCCCCGCCAGCGATGGCTCCGATTACCTGAAAACGATCCCCGGCTTTTCGCAGATTCGTAACGGCGGGACCAACGGCGATCCCGTTTTCCGCGGCATGTTCGGATCGCGCCTGCGCATCCTGACCAATAATGGCGAAATGCTGGGCGCCTGCCCGGCGCGCATGGACGCGCCCAGCTCCTATATTTCCCCTGAAAGCTACGATCTCCTGACGCTGATTAAAGGGCCGGAAACCGTACTGTGGGGAGCGGGAAATTCAGCCGGAACCCTGCGCTTTGACCGCGAGCCGCCTCGTTTCGACAAGCCTGGCATTCAGGGCACGGCCAGCCTGTTGGCCGGTTCAAATAACCGCTGGGATGAGAATGCGGACCTCAGCCTGGGGAGCGAGCTGGGCTACCTGCGCCTGACGGGGAATAAATCGCGCGCGGATGACTACAAGGACGGGAATGGCGATCGCGTCCCGGCAAAATGGGATAAGTGGAACGGCGATATGGCGCTTGGCTGGACGCCGGACAAAGATACGCTGGCCGAGCTCACGGCAGGCAAAGGGGATGGCGAAGCCCGCTACGCCGGGCGCAGCATGGATGGCTCCCGCTTCAAACGCGAAAGCCTCGGCATGCGCGTCGAAAAGTCCAATATTGGCGAGGTCTTCGACAAGTTCGAAGCCAATATCTATTACAACTACGCCGATCATGTCATGGACAACTACTCCCTGCGCTCGCCCGGCGGCGGCATGTCGGGTATGGATATGTCCGGCGGGATGGGCGGCATGGGGGGCGGGATGGATTCCGACTCCTCGATGAATATGAGCATGCCGATGGCGATGGAGCTGGACCGCAGAACCGTAGGCGGCAGGATGATGGGGACCTGGCTGTGGTCTGATTTTGAGCTACGCAGCGGCGCCGATACGCAGCTCAATACCCACCGCAGCAAGGGCGACGACGGCTGGGCGAAAGACGCCCGTTTCCATGATTACGGTCTGTTCAGCGAGCTGACGTGGAACGCCACGGAACAGAGTAAGGTGGTCAGCGGCGCGCGGCTGGATCGGGTGCTGGTCGACAACTTTAGCGGCACGGGGT
The DNA here is from genome assembly GCF_030078455.1 of Klebsiella sp. Ech2A. Lineage (NCBI taxonomy): Bacteria > Pseudomonadati > Pseudomonadota > Gammaproteobacteria > Enterobacterales > Enterobacteriaceae > Klebsiella > Klebsiella sp. Ech2A. The sequence goes on from NZ_JAQGFU010000006.1 coordinate 53,692, forward strand.
CCGCGGAGCGAACCGATACGCTGCCCGCCGGTTTTGCCCGCTTCGAGCACAACCTGGCGCGGATGCCGGTCATGTTCTATGCAGGTATCGGCTACACCGAGCGTTTCCCCGATTACTGGGAGCTGTTCTCGCCAACCTACGGACCGGACGGCTCGAGCGACGCCTTTGATAAGGTCAAAACGGAAAAAACGACGCAGATTGATATCGGCGCGCAGTACAAAGGGGAGCGGCTTAACGGCTGGGTGTCGGCCTATGTTGGGCGGGTGAACGATTTTATTCTCTTCCGCTATGACCCCAGCAACGCCTATATCAGCCAGGTCGATAACGTGAATGCCACCATTATGGGCGGCGAAGCCGGCGCCAGCTACCAGCTCAGCGACGCCTGGAAAGCCGACGCCAGCCTGGCCTATTCATGGGGCCAAAATACCGCTGACCATCAGCCGCTACCGCAAATCCCGCCGCTGGAGGCGCGGCTGGGGCTCACCTGGGAACGCGGCGACTGGAGCAGCACCGGGCTGCTGCGTATGGTTAGCAGCCAGCATCGCGTCGCCATCAACGAAGGCAACGTCGTCGGCAAGGATTTTGCCAACAGCGCCGGTTTTGCGGTCTTTTCAGCTAACGCGGCGTATCGGGTCAACAAGTCGGTTAAGCTGAGCGCGGGCGTGGATAACCTGTTCGACAAGGCCTACAGCGAGCATTTAAATCTGGCCGGGAACAGCAGCTTTGGCTACTCAGCAAATACGTCGGTAAACGAACCAGGAAGAACGTTCTGGGGCAAGCTGAACGTCACGTTCTGACAGGCTACCGGCCCTTACGGGCCGGGAAAACCGTGCCGCGTCCGCTATCCCGCCAGCGAGTCTCAGCGCTAATAAACCCCGGTCATCCGGGGTTTATTAACCTCATCCACGCCCGGCAATCAGCTACCGCCGGCTTTCTTAATCGCCGCATCCAGCGAGTCTTTATCCGCCAGGCCCGGGAAGACGGTAATATTCGCCTCCGTGGCGCCGGTCGTCGGCATCACGATAACGCCCGGCGTGCCGCTTAGGCCGATGGCCTGCGCCAGCTCGTTAGTCGCCTCAAGCGCTGGCTCAACGTCCGCGGCCTTCTTCGCGTCGAAGTTGACCTTCTTCACCTGCTGCTGAATATCCGCCGCCGTCAGCTTGCCCTCGTTATGACCGGTGGCATAAATCCCGTTGTGGTAGGTCAGGTAGGCTTTCGCCCCCAGCTGCTGATAAATCTGCATCCCGGTTTTCGCCGCGGTCAGCGACGTTTCCCAGCGGCTGCCGAAAATAGGCCACTCTTTAAAGGCAAAACGGGTCTGCGGATTTTCCTTAATCACCTGCTCCATCACGGGCGCCAGACGGCTACAGTAAATGCACTGATAATCAAAGAATTCGATCACCGTGACCTTGCCATCCGCCGGTCCGTAGGTCGGCGTATTTTTATCCTGGGTCAGCGCGGCCTGATTCTTAATCACCGCCTGGGTCGCGGCGCTGGCCTGCTGCTCCTGCTGAATCTGCTGCAGCTTCTGGCTTGCCTGCAGCAGCACCTCCGGATGGGCGACTAAATAATCCGCCGCAATCTTGCCGATACGGGCTTCCTGCTCCGGCGTAAAGGTGGCAGCGGGGGCGTCAGCCGCCATAGCCAGGGCCGGAAGCAGCGTGGCGCTAATCAAGGCGATGGTGACTATTTTTTTAGAGCCGGACATGAGAATGATCCTTGCGATAGGTAAATGGCAGGTAAGTCTGTTGAGACAAAGTAGCATCCTTTACCGGCGAATAATCATCGGGCGATGCATTGATTCGTAACTTTATTTTTCAATCCTGGGCAGCCGCGCCGCCGTTCATATGCTCCCTAACGGTGGTCAACGCGGACGAACGGGGGTACCCTTTTCCCTCCTTTTACCCTTGGGAAGGGCGTATTCCCGGTTAGATGAGTCAGGCATGAACGAGCTAGTTATTCAGTGGGATTTTACCGTCATTTTGCTGCAAATCATCGCTATCGACCTGCTGCTTGGCGGCGATAACGCGGTGGTGATTGCCATGGCCTGCCGCAAGCTGCCGCCGCACCTGCGCACCAGAGCGATCGTTATCGGCACCTTTGGCGCCATCGTGGCCCGCGTGCTGCTGCTGGCCGTGGCCATCTATCTGCTCTCCTTACCGTGGCTAAAAATCGTCGGCGCGCTGCTGTTGCTGTGGATTGGCATCAAGCTGGTCGCCAATCAGGAGGAGAACGAAGAGGTCAGCAGTTCCGGCAGCCTGTGGCGCACCGCCGTCACCATCACGGTGGCGGACGTCATTATGTCCCTCGATAACGTCCTGGCCGTGGCCGCCGCCGGCAAAGGCCACCTGCTGCTGGTGGCGCTGGGGGTGCTGATCAGCATTCCGATCATCGTCGCGGGCAGTAAGCTGGTGCTGGCGATATTGAATCGTTTTCCGCCCGTCGTCCTGCTGGGCGGCGCGCTCATCGGCTGGATTGCCGGCGCCATGCTGGTCACCGATCCGACCATTATTCGCCTGTTCCCCGTGGCGCCGGACGCGCTCCCGACCATCGCCGGGGCCGCCGGTGCCGCGCTGGTCATCGCCGCCGGGCTGCGCCGACGTTAGGCCACCCGCCACCCCCTCTTTCGCCGTCGATCCCGACGGCGTCAAGTTTCAGGCACATTCCTCTCACGCGCCTGCTCATTTGCCCTAAGCTTAATGGGAAAGTTGTTACCACCCCATTCTGTAAAGATGAGATAACGATATGGAATTAAAGGATTATTATGCCATTTTAGGGGTTAAGCCAACGGACGATCTCAAAACCATTAAGACCGCCTACCGTCGCCTGGCTCGTAAATATCACCCCGACGTCAGCAAAGAGAGCGATGCTGAAGCCCAGTTTAAAGATCTTGCCGAAGCCTGGGAGGTGCTGAAAGATGAGCAGCGCCGTGCCGAATACGACGAGCTCTGGCAGCACCGCAACGACCCGCACTTTGGCCAACAGCAGGCCTCCCACGAGCAGAACTACAGCCAGCAGGACTTCGACGACATCTTCTCATCGATGTTTGGCCAGCAGGCGCACCACGCCCGGCGCCAGCAGGCCGCACGCGGCCACGATTTAGAAATCGAAGTCGCGATGTTCCTCGAAGAGACGCTCGCCGAGCAGAACAGAACCATCAGCTACAGGCTGCCGGTGTATAACATTTTCGGCATGGTCGAGAGCGAGACGCCTAAAACGCTGAACGTAAAAATCCCCGCCGGCGTCAGCGACGGCCAACGCATCCGCCTGAAGGGCCAGGGTACGCCGGGCGAGAACGGCGGCCCGAATGGCGACCTGTGGCTGGTTATCCATCTGGCCCCGCATCCGCTGTTCGATATCGTGGGCCATAACCTGGAAATCGTCCTGCCGCTGGCCCCGTGGGAAGCCGCGCTCGGCACAAAGGTGACGGTCCCCACCCTCAAAGAGAGCATCCTGCTGACAATCCCCCCAGGCAGCCAGCCGGGGCAACGCCTGCGGATCAAAGGCAAGGGGCTGGCGAGCAAAACCGCCACCGGCGACCTGTTTGCGGTAATAAAAATCGTTATGCCGCCGAAACCAAATGAAAAAGCCAGCGCGCTCTGGCAGCAGCTCGCGGAAGCAGAGGCGAGCTTTGAGCCGCGTAAAACATGGGGGAAAGCATAATGGCTAAGATGACAGTGACGTTCTCAATCACCGAGTTTTGTCTGCACACCGGTATTTCTGAGGACGAGCTTAGCGAAATTGTCGGTCTGGGGATGATTGAACCGCGCCAGCCGCAAACCGAGGTCTGGCTGTTCGATGACAGCGCGGTAACGATAATGCACCGCGCGGTGCGCCTGCGCCGCGAGCTGGAGCTGGACTGGCCCGGCATCGCCGTGGCGCTGACGCTGCTGGATGAGAACGCGCGCCTGACCCGCGAAAACCGGCTGCTGCACCAGCAGCTGGCGCGCTTTCTGACCCACAGCTGATCCGCCCATTCCCGGCCTGCGCCAGGCTGAGTCGGGCGACGAAATGAACTTCTCTCGCCGCCCGACTAAGGCGTTAAGCCGCTCTCCGCGAAAGCGGGCGCCTAATCCGGCAGCGAGCCGGCAAGATTACGGGCGGAAATGCTCTCCGTCTCCTTCACCTCTTCAGCCGCCGGTGCCGGTGACGCAGGCGCAACGCTCGGCGCAGAGACCGCGGCTGCGGGCTGAATTTCCAGAAATGATGCCAGCATCGTACGCAACATCTCCGGCCGGGTATCTTCCGCCAGTAAAGCCGCCAGCATTGACGGCAAGCGGCCGTCAATTTCCCCCAGCGCGAGGCCGGCCAGCAACGCAGTACGCGACATTTCGCCGCGATCGCCACGATGGTGGGCCTCAATTTTGGCATCGGCAAAGCGCTCGCTGGCGCTGATATCCGGGCGCAGGTAAATCAGAACTTTTCTGCGTTCCAGAGTCATACCCGCTCCTTAGCCTATGATTTTCAGACCGCGAACCAGCGCAAACTGCGGTTCGTCAGCAACCACAAAGCGATCGTCGCGCAGGCCAACCCGCGCGCGGATGGCGTCCGCCACCAGCGGCGCGCCGCCGCCAATCACAATCACGTGAGAATAGCCCTTAAAGCTATCAATGGTCGTCAGCACGCGCGTGGTGAGGCGCTCGATGCTTCCGGCAATCACCTTTTTCACATCGGAGACCGCATCCGGATCGTTGATGTTGTCGGCTAAATAGGCATCGTCATCGCGGTTAATGATGATCTGATCGACGTTGTAGCTGGAGGTATCGGTATTCGCTCTGGCCAGCGCCAGCTTCACGGCATCGGTCACCAGCGACACGCCCAGCTTCGGGTCGCCAAAAATGCGCGAAACCGAGGTCATCTGACCGGCCACCATGGAGATATCCAGCGTGGTACCGCCCAGGTCGACAATCAGCACGGAGTGTGACGGTTTAAGCTCATCACACAGGCTGATACCGGCCGGGATAGACTCCGGACGCACGGTGACTTTGGTGATATTGAACACTTCGCCTTTGTTCAGTTTGACCGCGCGGCGGAGGCTCTTTTTCTTGCGTTCGATATTGTCGAGGCGGTACTGGGCATCTTCGTCGTAAAACTCGGTCAGCGGCAGCGTCACCACGATCTCCACATCCTGCGGCTCAATACCGCTGGTCAGCAGCGCGTGATGCACGGCGATGGAGTTCAGCGGGCTGTACTGCCATTCGATATTGTTGGTCGGTAACGCATCCGGCGTAATCAGATCGAAGGAGTACTTCTCCTCATCCACGGTGTAGTTATAGGGCTTCCCGGTACCGAAGGTGGCAGACCATCCACGCTTGAAGCTGTTCGGGCTGATATGGGTCAATGTTTCACCATCTTGTTCCCACAGCATTTTGATATTGGTTGAACCATCATCGATAAAAATGCGCATCGTATCGCTCCGTCTCTGCGACAAATAAGAGAAAAAATAAGACTACAAAAGAGTAGCAAGCGTAAAACGACCGCGCAATAGCGCAAAAAAGAGACAATTCCGAGAAATAAAAGAGACAAATAAGATAAAATAAAAATCAAAGACTTAAAAAAGAGAATAAATTGAGAACAAATAGATAATTATCAGAGATAACTTTCTTACGCTTTTTGTCGAAAAATGAAGGAAAAACCCGCGCTAAGTCATCTAATTTTCGCCTACGCTCACGCAAAATCCACGGGTTTTATCATCAGCGGCGGCGTCGGCCATAGCGCGCCGCGGCATCTTTTATGATGCCGCGGCGCGTTCAGGATGTCGGGCAGAGGTCGAGGAAAATGACATCGCGGCGGATATCGTCGGGCCGGGCGGCCCGACGGCGGAGGCGGTATTAACGCCGGACCCACTCCGGCAGCCACTCGCCGTGGCTGGCAATCAAATCGTCCACCAGCGCATAGATCTCCTCGATTCCCAGCACCGCCGCAGTGTGCGGATCCATCATCGTCGCGTAGTAGACGTAATCGCGGTTTTCGCTGAGGATCGCCTCGGTCAGCAGGGTCTGAACGTTGATGTTGGTTTGCATCATCGCCGCCAGGTGCGCGGGCAGCCTGCCAACTTTAGTGGGCTGAATACCGTTGGCGTCCACCAGGCAGGCGACCTCCACGCAGCACCCCTGCGGCAGGTTGTCGATCAGCCCGTCGTTGCGCACGTTGCCGTACACCACGCTCGGCTCGCCGGTCCAGATCGCGTTCATAATCGTGCTGGCATATTCCCGCGAGGGCTTAATGTCGATGCGATCGCTGGTTTTATACGTCTCCAGCTCTTTATGCCAGTTCGCCACCTGCTCCACGCAGCGCTTCGGATATTCGTCCAGCGGCACCTGGTAACGGGCGATCAGGTCTTCACGCCCCGGCTTGATAAACCACGGGGTATATTCCGCGAAGTGCTCCGACGATTCCGTCACGAAGTAGCCCAGCTTTTTGAACATCTCATAGCGAACGATATTCTGGCAGCGCGAGTTCTCGCGGTGCTTCGGCGCGCGCCCTTCGGCAAAGGCCTGCAGCATATCCGGATAGATGCTGACGTAGCTGCCGTCCCCCGTCTTTTTCTCCAGCGACAGGTAGAACGCCATGTGGTTAATCCCGGCGCAGCGGTAGCGCAGATCCGCCGGGTCGAGGTCGAGGTCGTGCGCCAGCTCTTCCGCCGTTCCCTGCACGGAATGGCACAGGCCGACCTGCTTGATATGCGGATAGCGCGCGTACATCGCCCAGCTGTTCATCGCCATCGGGTTGACGTAGTTCAGCATCGTCGCGTTCGGGCAGACCTCGGTCATATCGTCACAGATGCGCCACAGGTGCGGAATCGTCCGCAGCGCCCGCATGATCCCGCCCGGCCCGAGCGTATCGGCGATGGTCTGCTCCAGCCCGTGCAGCTTGCAGACCTCAAAATCGGTTACCGTACACGGCTGATAGCCGCCGATCTGGAAAGCGACCACCACAAAATCCGCGTCCATCAGCGCGGCTTTCTGGTCGCGATGGCAGCTAATTTCTCCGTGAGCGCCAACCGAGTCCATCAGCTTTTGCACCACGATATGCGACTCTTCTAGCCGGTTGGCGTCGATATCCATCAGCGCGATATGGGCCGATCTCAGCGCCGGGCGTTGAAAAACGTCGCCGAGAATATTTTTAACGAAAACCGTTGAGCCGGCGCCGATAAAGGTAATTTTTGGGGCAGACATAGTGCTCTCTCCGTTAAGTCATTAGACACCCGCAGAGTGGCACGCCGGACGCGCCGCGCGCTGCCCTCTTCCCGACGGAGCATTCCCGGAAACTCAGATCGACCGTTACCGACCACAAAATCTGAGATTTCGGGAATAAAATGGCGAAAAAGCAGAGAAAACGGGCGGTTGAATCCGCTAAGATAGGCGTATATCGGTGCAAAAAACAGCAGCTATGACGATTCAGGAATCCGAAGCCCTATGGAAAAAAACCTTACGCCGCAGCCTCCCGACCCGCATATGAGCAGCAGCGACGAGCAAAATACCCGCAGCCCGCTGGCGCTCTATTCGGAGTATCAGCGCATGGATATCGAGCTGCGCACCCCGCACGCCATGACCACCAGCCACTGGCACGGTCAGGTAGAGGTTAACGTCCCCTTCGACGGCGACGTGGAGTATCTGATTAACAACGAGGTGGTGAACATCAGGCAGGGCTATATCAGCCTGTTCTGGGCCTGTACGCCGCATCAGCTCACCCGTCCCGGCAGCTGCCGGCAGATGGCCATCTTTAACCTGCCGATGCATCTGTTTTTGTCCTGGCCGCTGGACCGGGAGCTTATCAATAACGTCACCCACGGCATGGTCATTAAATCCCTCGCGGCGCAGCAGCTCAGCGTCTTTGAAGTCCAGCGCTGGCAGCAGGAGCTCGCCAGCGACAACGAGCAGATCCGCCAGCTGGCTATCGAAGAGATCGCCCTGATGCTCAAGCGCTTTAGCCTCTCCGGCTGGCAGCCGATTCTGGTCAACAAAACCTCGCGCACGCACAAGCACAGCGTCTCGCGGCATGCGCAGTTTTACGTCAGCCAGATGCTCGAATTTATCGCCGCGCACTACGATCGGGCGCTGACCGTCGATGCGGTTGCCGAACACGTTAAGCTCAACCCCAACTACGCGATGGGCATTTTTCAACGGGTGATGCAGCAGACCATGAAGCAGTACATCACCGCCATGCGCATTAACCACGTCCGCGCCCTGCTCAGCGATACCGACAAAACCATCCTTGATATCGCCCTGACCGCCGGCTTTCGTTCCAGCAGCCGCTTCTACAGCACCTTTAGCAAGTACGTCGGCATGCCGCCGCAGCAGTACCGCCGGCTCAGCCAGCAGCGCCGGCAAAGCCTGCCGCCGAATGAGACCTAAACGGCCATAAAAAATGCCGCCGGAGGAGGCCCCCGGCGGCATTTTTCACATTGCAGGCGAATGAATCAGTCGTTAATTCGCGGGTGCTGATCCACCAGACGGGAACGTTTTTCCTGCAAATCGGCAATTTCCTGATCGATATCTTCGATTTTGTTTTCGATGTTATCGTAGTGCTCGCCGAGGATCTCTTTCGCTTCCTGGATATCCGAAGCCGCAGGCGTCGCCCCTTTCAGCGGACGGTTCGCCGTCTCCTTCATCGTCAGGCCGGTCATCAGGCCAATCACCGCAATCACCATCAGATAGTAGGCCGGCATCATCAGGTTCTGCGTGGTTTCCACCAGCCAGGCCGCCAGAGTTGGCGTCAGACCGGCAACCAGCACCGAGATGTTGAAGGCGCTGGCCAGCGCGCTGAAGCGGATATGGGTCGGGAACATCGCCGGCAGCGAAGAAGCCATAACCCCGATAAAGCAGTTAAGCACCACCGCCAGCAGCAGCAGACCGCCGAAAATCAGGCCGATAACGTCGCTGTTAATCATGATAAAGGCCGGAATCGACAGCGAGAACAGCGCCACGCTACCAATCAGGATAAACGGACGACGGCCGAAGCGGTCGCTGAGCATCCCGATAACCGGCTGCACAAACAGCATCCCGACCATAATCGCGATAATAATCAGCACCCCGTGATCTTCCGAGTAGTGCAGGTTATGCGACAGGTAGCTCGGCATATAGGTCAGCAGCATGTAGTAGGTCACGTTGGTGGAAATCACCAGACCGATACAGGTCAGCAGGCTACGCCAGTGCTTGGTGGCAATCTCTCTGAACGAGACCTTAGGCCCTTCCTGCAGCCCTTCGCGATCGCCCTGCTCAAGGGTGTCAACGTGCTGCTGGAACGCCGGAGTCTCTTCCAGGGCGTGACGCAGATAGAGGCCGATAAGCCCTAACGGCAGCGCGAGGAAGAACGGCAGGCGCCAGCCCCAGCTGAGGAAGTTTTCCTCACCGACGATGCTTGAAATCAGCACCACCACGCCCGCGCCGAGGACAAACCCGGCAATGGAACCGAAGTCCAGCCAGCTGCCCATAAAGCCGCGCTTACGGTCAGGCGAGTATTCGGCGACGAAGATCGACGCGCCGGTGTACTCTCCGCCCACCGAGAAGCCCTGCGCCATCTTACACAGCAGCAGCAGAATCGGTGCCCAGATGCCAATCGAGGCGTACGACGGAATAAGACCAATACAGAAGGTACTTATCGACATGATAACGATGGTTATCGCCAGAATCTTTTGTCGACCGTACTTATCGCCGAGCATGCCGAAGAACAGGCCGCCTAGCGGACGAATCAGGAACGGAACGGAGAATGTCCCTAGCGCGGCAATCATCTGCACGCTGGGATCGGCATCGGGGAAGAAGACTTTACCTAAGGCGTAGGCCACGAAGCCGTACACGCCGAAATCGAACCACTCCATCGCATTACCCAGCGACGCTGCGGTGATCGCTTTTTTCAGCTTGCCATCGTCAATGATGGTCACATCCCGCAGAGTGATTGGCTTTACTTTTTTCCTTTTAAGCATATTTTTCCTCTAAAGCTTCGCCGTGAGCGCACGGTTCTCCGCCAAACGGCAATACCGTTTGCGTTGTGCGTCGGGAGCGGCCAATTGCCGGGCTCCTCTTTTCAAGCGTAGCAGGTTTGCCTGCACTGTCTGCTGACAGTCCGTACAACCGAACCTGTTGACGCCTGCTCTGGCGTAAATTAATCAATAAATGGGGCGACGAATAAACCTGATGAATTTACCAACTCGCCTTTTTACCCTAACAGCGTTTAAATTTGGGATCAACTTCACGAAAATTTGTTCGCCATATTACAGAGCCAGGCGGCATTAATAAGTTCAATGAATATGCACAGGCAGTGATTTATTTTTGGATATCCCGCCTCCGGCAGCACATCGAATATTGCTGAATTTTGCTCGAAAAAGAGAATATTCCCGCCGCGGTACTATAGGAAAAAGTGGCCGACAAATGGCCGCCATTGCGCTATAATAGCAATCACTTTCGGCTATCAGCCGCCTTTTAACGGGCCAACGGCCTGTTTTATACAGTAATCATGAGGAACGTCATGCAACTCCCACAGTGTCCTAAATGCCATTCTGAGTACACCTATGAAGACAACGGCATGTTTATCTGCCCGGAATGCGCCCATGAATGGAACAATGCCGAGCCGGCTGAAGATAATGATGCGCTGACGGTGAAAGATGCCAACGGCAATTTACTCGTCGACGGCGATAGCGTCACCGTGATTAAAGATCTGAAGGTTAAAGGCAGCTCTTCTATGCTGAAAATCGGCACTAAAGTGAAGAATATCCGCCTGGTAGAAGGCGATCATAACATCGACTGCAAAATTGATGGTTTTGGTCAGATGAAGCTCAAATCCGAGTTCGTCAAAAAGAACTAACGCTATTTCCTTTTCGCTGAATCGTTATTTTCCCGACCACAGCCGCCGGTCGGGAAAATGAACGAACATATCCTCGCGCCATCGTCCCCCTATTTCCCGCCTCATCGGCGAGAACTGCTGGCGCAGGTCAGATATTGTCCTCATCCACCTCCTGACTGACGCCGCCGCCTGGCTTAAATCGCCTGGCACCCTCTACGCTTAATGGGTCAATCGTTATCTGAGGTCATGACTATGTCTTTAAGCCCCTATATCGCCTTCGGCGGCAACTGCGCTGCGGCCATCGCGTTCTACCAGCAGGCCCTGGGCGCAGAGCTTGTCCACCAGATCACCTACGGCGAGATGCCGCAGAATATGCAGGACGCCGAGGACGGCTGCCCCTCCGGTCAGCATCTCGCCGCCGACTGCATCGCCCACGCCAGCCTGCGCGTGGCGGGCAGCGAGCTGATGCTGGGCGATAGCCCCACCAGCGACAGCGAACGCTATGCCGGCTTCACGCTGGTGCTGGATACTCAGGACCTGGATGAAGGTAAACGCTGGTTTGACAGCCTCGCCGCAGAAGGACGTATCGAAATGGCCTGGCAGGAAACCTTCTGGGCCCACGGCTTTGGCAAAGTTTTCGATCGCTTCGGCATCCCGTGGATGGTGAACGTCGTCAAGCAGCCTTAACGCCTCCCCCTCCGGGCGGGCTCTCCCGCCCTGTCATCGCCCTGGCGCTAACTCTTCATCCTGCGGTCATTATGTTTTAACCGAAATGTAACAAAAACAGGTCAGGATCGGGCCACTCTCAGAGGGAAATCCCTTCTTCTGCTTAGTGAGGCTCGACTGACATGTACTTATCCAGACATCCGACCAGTTATCCTACCCGGTATCAGGAAATTGCCGCCAGGCTTGAGCAAGAGCTTCGTCACCACTACCGCTGCGGCGACTATTTGCCCGCGGAGCAGCAGCTGGCCACCCGCTTTGAGGTCAACCGCCATACCCTGCGCCGGGCGATAGACCAGCTGGTTGAACGCGGCTGGGTTCAGCGCCGTCAGGGCGTCGGCGTGCTGGTGCTGATGCGGCCGATCGACTATCCGCTGAACGCCCAGGCGCGCTTCAGCCAGAACCTACTCGAGCAGGGAAGCCATCCGACCAGCGAAAAGCTGCTGTCGGTGCTGCGCCCGGCCAGCAGCCACGTCGCCGAGGCCTTTGCGATCAACGAAGGCGATAACGTCATCCATCTGCGCACCCTGCGCCGGGTGAACGGCGTCGCGCTGTGCCTGATCGACCACTACTTCACCGACCTGCGCTTCTGGCCCGCGCTGCAAACCTTCAGCCAGGGCTCACTGCACGATTTTCTGCGCCAGCAGCTGGACGTCGAGCTTACCCGCGCGCGCACCAAAATCAGCGCCCGCCGCGCGCAGGCCAAAGAGAGCAACATTCTGGGGATCCCCAACATGGCGCCGCTGCTGTGCGTAAGAACCCTCAACCACCGTCCCGGCGAGCAGAACGCGACGGAGTACTCCGTCAGCCTGACCCGGGCGGACATGATCGAATTCACCATGGAGCACTGAATGCACTTTGATACCGCAACCCGCCAGCGCTGGATGTCCGTGCTGGCCCACAGTGAACCGCAGGAGCTTCTGGCGCGGATGCAGACCCTGCAGCTGGCGCCGCAGTACGAATCCATTCGCGCTCCGGAGACCGGCCTCGTGCAGCTCCAGGCGCGCATGGGGGGCATCGGCGATCGTTTCTTCGCCGGTGACGCCACTCTGACCCGGGCGGCGATCCGCCTCGCCGACGGCACGCTCGGCTACAGCTGGATACTGGGGCGCGATCGCCCCCATGCCGAACGCTGCGCGGCCATCGACGCCCTGATGCAGTCGCCACACCACTTTCATTCCTTAATGAAAACCCTGATTACCCCGCTGGAAGAACAACGAAGCGCGCGCATTGAAGCCCGACGCGCCGAGGTCAACGCCAGCCGGGTCGACTTCTTTACTCTGGTTCGCGGAGATAACGCATGACCTTACAAACCGCCTTTACCCTACCGGCGCAGGATGCCCAACACAGCTTTCGTCGCCTGCTGAAGGCCATGAGCGAGCCGGGGGTGATCGTCTCCCTGCAGCAGCTTCAGCACGGCTGGCAGCCGCTGAACGTCGCCTCTACCAGCCTCCTGCTGACCCTTGCCGATCGCGACACGCCGGTCTGGTTTACCGCCGCGCTGCATAACGACCTTGTCGGCCAGAACCTGCGCTTTCATACCGGCGCGCCGCTGGTTGAGCAGCCGCAGCAGGCGGTCTTCGCCGTCACCAACGAGCGCATCAGCGCCGAACAGCTCAACGAGCTCTCCGCCGGCACCGTTGTCGCTCCGGAAACCGGCGTAACGCTGATCGTCCAGCTCCCGAGCCTCAGCGGCGGGCGCATGCTGCGTCTGACCGGCGCCGGCATTGCCGAAGAGCGGATGATCGCCCCGCAGCTGCCGGACTGCATCATTGATGAGCTGACCGAGCGCCCGCACCCGTTCCCCTTAGGCATTGACCTGATCCTCACCTGTGGAGAACGTCTGCTGGCCATCCCGCGCACCACCCACGTGGAGGTTTGCTAATGTACGTTGCCGTCAAAGGCGGTGAGAAGGCGATAGTCGCCGCTCACGCCCTTCAGGAACACAAACGACGAGGCGATGGACGGCTTCCTGAAATTAGCGTTGAACAGATTACCCAGCAGCTGAACCTGGCGGTTGACCGGGTGATGACCGAAGGCGGCATCGCCGATCGCGAGCTGGCGGCGCTGGCGCTCAAGCAGGCCAGCGGCGACAGCGTCGAGGCCATTTTTTTACTCCGCGCCTACCGCACCACCCTGCAGCGGCTGGCGGTGAGTGAGCCGGTAAATACCGCCGAAATGCGTCTGGAGCGGCGCATTTCGGCGGTCTATAAAGATATTCCCGGCGGCCAGATGCTCGGCCCGACCTACGATTACACCCACCGCCTGCTCGATTTTACCCTGCTGGCCAACGGCGAGGCGCCGGCTCTGAAAACCGCCGAGCAGCCGCCGGAAGCCACACCGCACGTCTTTAACCTGCTGGTCCAGCAGGGGCTGGCGAAAGCAGAGCAGCAGACCCTCGCCGAGCCTGACGATATTACCCGCAGCCCGCCGGTTTACCCCTGCTCGCGCTCATCGCGCCTGCAGCAGCTGGTGCGCGGCGACGAAGGCTATCTGCTGGCGCTGGCCTACTCGACCCAGCGCGGCTACGGCCGCAACCACCCGTTTGCCGGCGAAATACGCAGCGGCTACGTGGCGGTAGAGATCGTTCCGGAGGAGCTGGGCTTTGCGGTCAATATTGGCGAGCTGCTGATGACCGAATGCGAAATGGTCAACGGCTTCGTTGCCCCGCAAGACGAGCCCCCGCACTTCACCCGCGGCTACGGCCTGACCTTCGGCATGAGCGAGCGCAAAGCGATGGCGATGGCGCTGGTTGACCGCGCGCTCCAGGCGCCGGACTACGGCGAGGAGGCGGCCGGCCCGGCGCAGGACGAAGAGTTTGTGCTGGCCCATGCCGATAACGTCGAGGCCGCGGGCTTCGTGTCGCACCTTAAGCTGCCCCACTATGTCGATTTCCAGGCCGAACTGGCGCTGCTGAAACGCCTGCAACGGGAGAACGAACGTGGCTAATACCCTCTCCGGCTATAACTTCGCCTATCTTGATGAGCAAACCAAGCGCATGATCCGCCGCGCCATTCTGAAAGCCGTCGCCATCCCCGGCTATCAGGTGCCGTTCGGCGGCCGCGAAATGCCGATGCCCTACGGCTGGGGGACCGGCGGTATCCAGCTGACCGCCAGCGTGATCGGCGAGAACGACGTGCTGAAGGTGATTGACCAGGGCGCCGACGACACCACCAACGCGGTATCGATTCGCCAGTTCTTCACCCGCGTGACCGGCGTCGCCACCACCGAGCGCACCGAAGACGCGACGCTGATCCAGACCCGCCACCGGATCCCGGAAACGCCGCTGACGGAAGATCAGATCCTGATTTTCCAGGTGCCGATCCCGGAACCGCTGCGCTTTATCGAGCCGCGCGAAACCGAAACCCGCACCATGCACGCGCTGGAAGAGTACGGCGTAATGCAGGTCAAGCTGTATGAAGATATCGCCCGCTTCGGCCACATTGCGACCACCTACGCCTACCCGGTGAAGGTCAACGGCCGCTACGTGATGGACCCGTCGCCAATCCCGAAATTCGATAACCCGAAAATGCACATGATGCCGGCGCTGCAGCTGTTCGGCGCCGGGCGCGAAAAGCGCATCTACGCGGTCCCGCCCTATACGCCGGTGGAAAGCCTCGATTTTGACGATCATCCGTTCACCGTCCAGGAGTGGGATGAGCCCTGCGCCATCTGCGGCTCGCGCCACAGCTATCTTGATGAAGTGGTGCTGGATGACAGCGGCAAACGCATGTTTGTCTGCTCCGATACCGACTACTGCCGCCAACAGAGCGAGGCGCAACAAAAATGAGCCAACCGTTACTTGCGGTCAATAACCTGACCCACCTCTACGCGCCGGGCAAAGGCTTCAGCGACGTCTCCTTTGAGCTGTTCCCGGGAGAAGTGCTGGGCATCGTCGGCGAGTCCGGCTCCGGCAAAACCACCCTGCTGAAGGCCATCTCCGCGCGCCTCGCGCCGCAGCAGGGCGAAGTGCTGTACCACAGCCGCTCGCTGTACGCGATGAGCGAAGCGGATCGCCGCCGCCTGCTGCGCACCGAGTGGGGCGTGGTGCACCAGCACCCGATGGACGGCCTGCGCCGCCAGGTCTCAGCGGGGGGCAATATCGGCGAACGGCTGATGGCCACCGGCGCGCGCCATTACGGCAATATTCGCGCCACCGCCGGACGCTGGCTGGAAGAGGTGGAGATCCCGGCGTCGCGCATCGACGACCTGCCGACCACCTTTTCCGGCGGCATGCAGCAGCGCCTGCAGATCGCCCGCAATCTCGTCACCCAGCCGAAGCTGGTGTTTATGGATGAACCCACCGGCGGACTGGACGTGTCGGTGCAGGCGCGCCTGCTCGACCTGCTGCGCGGCCTGGTGGTGGAGCTGAACCTCGCGGTGGTGATTGTCACCCACGATCTCGGCGTCGCGCGCCTGCTGGCTCACCGCCTGCTGGTGATGAAGCAGGGTCAGGTGGTGGAAAGTGGTTTAACCGACCGGGTACTCGACGATCCGCACCATCCCTATACCCAGCTGCTGGTGTCGTCGGTCTTGCAGAACTAGCCCGCGACCCCATTCGCTGGGTCAGGTAGCCCGGACGGGCGCGTCGCGTCGCCGCCGGGAAAACTCAGGCACTATGAGGCAACAAATGAACGCCATCCGCGTTGAAAACGTACATAAAACCTTTGTCCTGCATCAGCAAAACGGCGTCCGCCTGCCGGTGCTCGCCGACGCTTCGCTAACGGTTAACGCCGGAGAGTGCGTGGTGCTGCACGGCCACTCCGGCAGCGGTAAATCCACCCTGCTGCGCTCGCTGTACGCCAACTACCTGCCGGATACCGGGCATATTCACGTCCGCCACGGCGAGGAGTGGGTCGACCTGGTGAGCGCTCCGGCGCGCAAGGTGCTGGAGGTGCGTAAAACCACCATCGGCTGGGTGAGCCAGTTTCTACGCGTCATTCCGCGCATTTCTGCGCTGGAAGTGGTGATGCAGCCGCTGCTGGATCTCGGCATCCCGCGCGAAGCGTGCGCCGCCAAGGCCGCGCGCCTGCTGACGCGCCTGAACGTCCCGGAACGCCTGTGGCACCTTGCCCCGTCCACCTTCTCCGGCGGCGAGCAGCAGCGGGTCAACATCGCCCGCGGCTTCGCCGTTGACTATCCGATCCTCCTGCTCGACGAGCCTACCGCCTCCCTCGACGCCAAAAACAGCGCCGCGGTGGTGGAGCTGATTAACGAGGCTAAAGCGCGCGGCGCGGCTATCGTCGGCATTTTCCATGATGAAACGATACGCAACCTGGTGGCCGACCGGCTGCATCCGATGGGAATAACAGCATGATTATCAATAACGTAAAACTGGTTCTCGAAGATGAAGTGGTGAACGGCTCGCTGGAGGTGCAGGAGGGCATGATTTACGCGTTTGCCGAAAGCCAGAGCCAGCTGCCGCAGGCGATCGACGGCGAGGGCGGCTGGCTGCTGCCGGGGCTCATCGAGCTGCATACCGATAATCTGGACAAGTTTTTTACCCCGCGCCCGAAGGTTGACTGGCCCGCCCACTCGGCGATGAGCAGCCACGATGCGCTGATGATCGCCAGCGGGATCACCACCGTGCTGGATGCGGTGGCCATCGGCGACGTCCGCGACGGCGGCGACCGGCTGGAGAATCTGGAAAAGATGATCAACGCCATCGAGGAGACGCAAAAGCGCGGCGTTAACCGCGCCGAACACCGCCTGCACCTGCGCTGCGAGCTGCCGCACCACACCACCCTGCCGCTGTTTGAGAAGCTGGTTGGCCGCGAGCCGGTGAGCATGGTCTCCCTGATGGACCACTCTCCGGGCCAGCGCCAGTACGCCGACCGCAGCAAGTACCGCGATTACTACCAGGGGAAATATCATCTGACCAACGAAGAGATGGACCGCTTCGAAGAGGAGCAGATGGCGCTGGCGGCGACCTGGTCGCAGCCGAACCGCGAAACCATCGCCGCCATCTGCCGCGAGCGTAAGATTGCCCTCGCCAGCCACGATGACGCCACCCGCGAGCACGTCGTCGAATCGCATCAGCTTGGCAGCGTAATCGCCGAATTTCCCACCACCTTAGCCGCCGCGGAGGCCTCGCGTCAGCACGGCATGAACGTGCTGATGGGGGCACCGAACATCGTGCGCGGCGGCTCGCACTCCGGCAACGTCGCCGCCCACCGGCTGGCGGCCGACAATCTGCTGGATATTCTCTCATCCGACTACTACCCCGCCAGCCTGCTGGATGCCGCCTTCCGCATCGCCGATGACGACGGCAACCGCTTCACGCTGCCGCAGGCGATTCGCCTGGTGAGCAAAAATCCGGCGCAGGCGCTGGGTCTAGGCGACCGCGGGGCCATTGCCGAAGGTAAACGCGCCGACCTCGTGCTGGCCCATCGCCGCGGGGAGCATGTGCATATCGACCACGTCTGGCGTCAAGGAAAGAGGGTCTTCTAATGTCGGGGAAACTGATTTGGCTGGTGGGGCCTTCCGGCTCAGGAAAAGATAGCCTGCTGGCGGCGCTCCGCCAGCGCGAGCACTCGCAGCTGCTGGTTGCGCATCGCTATATTACGCGCCCCTTTAACGCCGGGAGCGAAAACCATATCGCCCTCAGCAAGCAGGAGTTTTTTAGCCGCGCCGAGCGCCAGCTGTTTGCGCTGAGCTGGCACGCCAATAACAATTACTACGGCATTGGCATCGAAATTGACCTCTGGCTGCACGCCGGTTTCGACGTGGTGGCCAACGGCTCCCGCGCGCATCTGGCGCAGGCCCGGGCGCGCTACGCCGACGCCCTGCTGCCTATCTGCCTGCAGGTCACGCCGGACGTGCTGCGCCAGCGTCTGCAGCAGCGCGGCCGGGAGAACGAAACGGAGATCGCCCAGCGGCTTGAGCGCGCCGCGCGCTACGCGCCAACGGACTGCCTGACCTTAAATAACGACGGTACGCTGCCGCAGTCGGTGGACACCCTGGTCTCGCTGATTCGTACTCACCGCCAGCGCGAGCACCAGCATGCCGACCTGTAAGCTACGCGAGGCGACCCTCGACGACAGCCCCGCCGTCTATGCGTTAATTTGCGAATTAAAGCAAAAAACCTACGATCGCGACGCTTTCGCCCGCGGCTTTGCCATGAACCTGCAAAATCCCACCCTGCGCTATCAGCTGGCGGAGGTGGATGGCGAAACCGTCGGGCTCATTGGGCTCCAGCTGCAGTTTCCGCTCAATTTCAACGCCTGGATCGGCGAAGTACAGGAGCTGGTGGTTCTGCCGCAAATGCGCGGTCTGCAGGTGGGCCAGGCGCTGCTGGCGTGGGCCGAGCAGGAAGCCCGCAGCCGCGGCGCCACCATGGTTGAGCTCTCCAGCGGGAAAGCTCGCCCCGACGCCCACCGCTTCTATCTGCGCGAAGGGTACGCACAAAGTCATCTTCGTTTTAAAAAAGCGCTGTGAGGAGGAGGTATGAGCCTGACTATCCGCTTAACCGGCACCGGCGGCGCCCAGCTGGTGCCGGTCTTCGGCTGCGACTGCGCCGCCTGTCGCCGCGCCCGCGCTGATGAGGCCCACCGCCGCCGCCCCTGCAGCGCGGCGGTGAAGTTCAACCACGCCGTAACCCTGCTGGACGCCGGCCTTCCGGACCTGATGGAGCGCTGGCCCGCCGGGACCTTTCAGCAGATCTTGCTCACCCACTACCATATGGATCATGTCCAGGGGCTGTTCCCGCTACGCTGGGGCGTGGGGGCGCGGATCCCGGTTTTTGGTCCGCCGGACGAAGCGGGCTGTGACGATCTATTTAAGCATCCCGGGCTGCTGGATTTTAGCCATACCGTTGCGCCCTTTGTGATGTTCGAGCTGCAGGGGCTAAGGGTGACCCCGCTGCCGCTAAACCATTCCAGGCTGACGTTCGGCTATCTGCTGGAGTCGGCGCACAGCCGCGTGGCGTGGCTGTCGGATACCGCCGGGCTGCCGGAGAAGACGCTGAAGTTCCTGCTGAATAACCAGCCGCAGGCGATGATTATCGACTGCAGCCACGAGCCGCGTCCGCAAACTCCGCGCAACCACTGCGATTTAAATACGGTGCGGGCCATCAACCTGATCGTGGGCTGCCCGCAGGTCATTCTCACCCATATCGACCACCGGTTTGATGCCTGGATGATGGACAACGCCCTGCCGCCGGGGTTCGAAGCGGGCTATGACGGTATGGAGATCGTGCTGGATTAGGCATCGCGCAAACGGGGCAGGATCAGTAGTCGTCGTCCAGCCGACGGCGATCGTTTTCCAGCTGCCGACGATCCTGATCCAGCTGGCGCTGGCGATCGTCAAGCTGTCGGCGGCGATCGTCCAGCTGACGCAGCCGATCGTCGTACTGCCGCTGGCGATCGCGGCTTTGCTGACGACTCTCCTGATAGCGCCCGTCATCATCGCGGCCGTCGCTATAGCGATCGTCGTCATCGGAGCGGTTATCGCCAGGGCGGTAAGCGTCGCTAATCGCCTGCTGAATATTGCCGATGGCGTCGTCAATAAGATCGGCGTGCGCAAGCTGGCTGCCCAGCGACAGGGTGCAGAGGATCAAAGCGGTCAAATAGCGTTTCATAGGGCCAGTCTCTTCGGGGGGCTGGGCCTACGGTAATCAACGCCCGCCGCTACGAGTAGCGGAGGAATCTCAATTAGATGCCGCTAGCGGGGCGCAACCACGGCGCTCCGCAGCGCCTGCTGCAGCTGGGCGCGGGTGAAGGGCTTACGCAGCAGCTCGACGTCCGGCAGCGCGGGATTATGCGCCGGACGCAGATCCTGACCGCTGATCAGCAGCAGCGCCACCGTCGGGAAGCGGCGCTGCGTTTCGTTAATGACCTCCGCGCCGCTCAGCCTTCCCGGCAGCATCAGATCGCTTATCAGCAGCGCGATATCCGGCGAAGCCTCGAGCATCTGTAGCGCCTGCTCGCCGCTGGCGGTTTCCAGCGTCAGCCAGCCAAGCTGGTGCAGCTGCTCGCACAGGGTCTGGCGCACGTCCGCTTCATCCTCAAGCACCAGCGCCAGCCGCTCGGCGCCAGTTTCCTGCTCGGCCTCGGGCAGCAGCCCGCTGGCCGTCGCCTGTACCGCCGCGCGCGGCAGCTGCAGGCGCACCGTCGTCCCCTGACCCGGCGCGCTCTCAATTGCCACCCTTCCCCCGGACTGGCGCACAAAGCCATACACCATCGACAGCCCGAGGCCGCTGCCGCTGCCGGTCTGTTTGGTAGTAAAGAAGGGCTCAAAGACCTGCGCTTTCACCTCCAGCGACATCCCGCAGCCGTGGTCGACCACCTCCAGCGCCACCATATCCTGCCGCCGCCCGTCGCTGCGCGCCACGCGCTGGTTCCAGCTGCGTATTCTTATCACCCCGGGCCGCCCCTCCATCGCGTCCCGCGCGTTCATCACCAGGTTGATGATGGCGTTTTCCAGCTGGCCAACGTCAATCCACGCCGGCCAGGCGGGGGACTGCGCCTCAATCTCGAGGCTCAGCGCCGCGGGCAGAGAGTGGCGCATCAGTTCGCCGAGGTTCTCCAGCAGCGGCTTCATCTCAACGGCGTGCGGGTGCAGCGACTGCTTGCGCGAGAAGGCCAGCAGCCGCTGGGTCAGCAGCGCGCCGCGTTCGGCGGCCTTGCGCGCCCTGGAGATGCGCGCCGCGTCGCCCTCGTGGGGCTGAACCAGCTCAAGGCTGCCGATTATCACCGCCAGCAGGTTATTAAAATCATGCGCCAGGCCGCCGGTCAGCTGGCCGACGGCCTTCATTTTCTGGCTATGGACCAGCGCCTGCTCCAGCCCCTTGCGCTCGGTGCGATCGAGCACCACGTTGACCAGACCGCGCCCCGGCACCGGGCTGAAGCGCAGCTCAATCGTCCGGTCGTTCGCCAGCTGCAGCTCCTGCGGCTTCGGCAGCGGTGAAGCGAGGTTGGCCCGCACGTGCTCCGCCAGGGGCGCCGCCCGGCTCAGCAGCTGCTGGTAGTGCATGCCGCGCTGCAGCTCCTGTGCCGCCAGCCCGAGCAGCAGCGGATACTGCGGATTCCACACCACCAGCTGCCCCTGATTATCAAACAGGGCAAAGCCGTCGCGCATCGCGTGAAAGGTAGTCTCCAGCAGGGTGCTTTTCTCCTTCAGCAGCTGGGACGTGTGGGCCAGCGAGGCGGTATTGCGGGCGAAGACGTTGAAGGCGCGCGCCAGCTCGCCCAGCTCATCGCGCCGCTGCAGCGCGGGCACCGAGACGTGGTTCTCGCCGTGGGCCAGCCGCGACATGGCGCGTGAAATAGCGGTCAGGTTGGAGCCAAGATTGCGGTAGATATACCAGCCGGCGCAGCCGGTGATCGCCAGCGCCAGCAGCGCCGACAGCAGAATAAACATGCTGATGGAGCGCAGCTCCTGATGGCTTTGCGCCGCCCGCAGCTCCGACGCCTGCGCCACTCTGGCGACATACTGATTAATATCGCTGTTCAGCAGCGCCACCAGCGCCTTGATATGGAACATATACCAGCCGATCGCCAGATCGCTCTCCTCCAGCTGGGCTGACAGCGGCTCCAGCCGGGCAAGCTCGGCCTTAAAATCCGCGAGGATCGCAGCCTGCGTCGGGTCGGCGCTGGTCGACGGCAGGAAGCCCATCACCTCATCCAGCTGCTGCACTATCGAACGCGGCGTTGAGGTGTGGATGGCGGCGGTAATCAGCCGATCCATCTCCACCAGCCGCTGTGGAGCGATCGCCGGCGCGCCGGGCCGATCGCTAAGATCCTGCAGATGGAGCAGATAGCTCTGATTTTGATACAGCGAGCTGAGCAGCTCATAGCGCTGCAGATGGCGCCGCTGGCCGCGCACCAGCATTCCGCCTACGCTCTGCTGCAGCTCGTTGCTGCGGCGAGTAATGCTGGCGACCAGCGTCAGCTCCTGCTGCGCCAGCGGCGCGGCGGCAAGCTGGGACAGCGAGTGCTTCAGCGCCTGCTGCGTCTCCAGCAGGCGCTCGGCCTCGCTTTTATACTCCAGCGCGCCCACCACCTGCGAGAGCCGAACCGCCGCGGTGGCGACGTTGGCGGTATCGCGGGCCAGGTTCATACTGCCGGTCATATCGTCCAGCGTCTGCCGCTGTACCTGCTCCTGCAGCAGGCTGGCGTGGCGAAAACCCAGTATCGCCACCCCGGCGACCATCAGCGTCACCGCCACCATCAGCAGGTTAAACGACAGCAGGCGTCCGCGGGCGCTGGTGAAAAACGGATAACGATGGGATGGCATGGTCGGCTCCGCGCTATTTTTGTTTATCCTGGCGGCTGGCGGCGGCAACGGGGAGAGTAACGTTGCGTAATTGTGATCAAGATTAACTATTCATCAATATGACAAATATGAACGGCTTCTGACATTTTGCATTTATCAATCCGTGGTCCACTGCTGCTATCGACCGCTCTCGCAGGAGACCCTGTATGCCAGCAACGCCGGTACTATCCATGCGCAACATTGCCAAAGCCTTTGGCAAATTTTATGCGCTGAAAGGCGTCGATCTGACGGTTTGGCCGGGCGAGATCCACGCCCTGATGGGCGAGAACGGCGCCGGAAAAAGCACGCTGATGAAGATCCTCGCCGGCGCCTATACCGCCACCAGCGGCGAGATCCTGATCGACGGTAAACCGCACGCCATCAAAGGGCCAAAAGACGCGCTGGCGGCAGGCATCACGCTGATTTATCAGGAGATGCAGCTGGCGCCCAACCTCACCGTCGCCGAAAATATTTTCCTCGGCAGCGAGCTGGCGCGCGGCGGGCTGGTGCAGCGCAAAGAGATGCACAGCCAGGCCCAGGCGGTGATTGACCGTCTTGGCGCCCAGTTTAAGGCCAGCGATCGGGTGATGAAGCTGACCATCGCCGAGCAGCAGCAGGTGGAGATCGCCCGCGCCCTGCACCGTAACAGCCGAATTCTGGTGATGGATGAACCGACCGCCGCCCTCTCTTCGCGTGAAACCCAGCGCCTGTTTGAGCTGATTCTGCGCCTGCGCGACGAGGGCATGGCGATTATCTATATCAGCCACCGCATGGCGGAAGTTTATGAGCTGTCCGATCGCGTCAGCGTCCTGCGCGACGGCCAGTACGTCGGCAGCCTGACCCGCGACAGGCTCAACGCCTCCGAGCTGGTGCGCATGATGGTGGGCCGCCCGCTCAGCGATCTGTTCAATAAAGAGCGCGATATCCCCCTCGGCCAGCCGCGCCTGCGGGTGCAGGATTTGACCGACGGCAGCAAGGTGAAGCCGAGCAGCCTGGTGGTGCACGCCGGGGAGATCGTCGGCCTCGCCGGGCTGGTCGGCGCCGGCCGCTCCGAGCTGGCGCAGCTGGTTTTCGGCGTGCGCAAGGCGAGCGGCGGCGTGATTGAAGTCGACGGCGAGCCGGTGGTTATCCACTCGCCGCGCGAAGCCATCGATCTCGGCATCGGCTTCCTTACCGAGAACCGCAAGGAGCAGGGGCTGTTTCTCGAGCTGGCGGCGCAGGAAAATATCACCATGGCGACGCTGGAGCGCGACGCCAGCTGGGGGATGCTCAACCGCAAGAAGGCGCAGACCATCTCCGATGACGCCATCTCGCTGCTCAATATTCGCGTCCCGCATTCGCAGGTGCGGGCGGGCGGCCTTTCCGGCGGCAACCAGCAAAAGCTGCTGATCTCCCGCTGGGTGGCGATCGGCCCGCGCATTCTGATCCTCGATGAACCGACGCGCGGCGTCGACGTCGGCGCCAAAAGCGAAATTTACCGCATCATGAACCAGATGGCGCGTCAGGGCGTGGCCATTCTGATGATCTCCAGCGAATTACCGGAAGTGGTCGGCATGAGCGACCGGGTCTACGTGATGCGCGAAGGCGCTATCGTCGGCGAACTGCAGGCCGGCGAGATCGGCCAGGAAAGCATTATGACGCTGGCCACCGGCGTTAACGACTCTCACCTTAAGGCGGAACAACCATGACAACGCAAAAAGAGACCGCCGCCCGGCCGGTGGCAAAATCAGCGTCGGCGAAAAAAATGCTGATGGGCGATTTGATGCAAACGGTCGGCATCCTGCCGATTCTAATCCTGATCGTCGCGGTATTTGGCTTTATCGCGCCGAACTTCTTTACCGAGAGCAACCTGCTAAACATTACCCGCCAGGCCTCCATCAACATCGTGCTCGCGGCGGGCATGACCTTTATCATTTTGACCGGCGGGATCGACCTGTCGGTGGGGTCTATCCTCGGCACCACCGCGGTGGCGGCGATGGTGGTCTCGCTGATGCCGGAGCTCTCCCTGCTCTCCATTCCGGCGGCGCTGATGCTCGGGCTGCTGCTGGGGCTGTTTAACGGCGCGCTGGTCGCCTTCGCCGGGCTGCCGCCGTTTATCGTTACGCTAGGCACCTATACGGCGCTGCGCGGGGCCGCCTATCTGCTGGCGGACGGCACCACGGTGATTAACTCCGATATCAGCTTCGAATGGATCGGCAACGATTACCTCGGGCCGGTGCCGTGGCTGGTGGTGATCGCCCTGGCGGTGATCGCGGTGTGCTGGTTCATTCTGCGCCGCACCACGCTCGGCGTGCACATCTACGCCGTGGGCGGCAATATGCAGGCCGCCAGGCTCACCGGCATCAAGGTCTGGCTGGTGCTGCTGTTCGTCTACGGCATGAGCGGGCTGCTCTCGGGGCTGGGCGGGGTGATGAGCGCTTCGCGGCTCTACAGCGCCAACGGCAACCTCGGCGTGGGCTATGAGCTGGACGCCATCGCCGCGGTGATCCTCGGCGGCACCAGCTTCGTCGGCGGTATCGGCACCATCACCGGTACCCTGGTGGGGGCGCTGATTATCGCCACCCTCAATAACGGCATGACGCTGATGGGCGTCTCCTATTTCTGGCAACTGGTGATCAAAGGGGCGGTGATCATCATTGCGGTACTGATCGACAAATACCGTACCCGACACCATCAAAGTGCATAACAACAATACCAATACCCTACGAGTGAGGAAGACAATATGCGTTTGAAACCGTTAGCGATCGCGCTCTGTGCCGGCACGCTGCTTGCCGCAGCGCCGTTCACCCAGGCTAAAGAACTCAAATCTATCGGCGTGACGGTCGGCGATCTGGCCAACCCGTTCTTCGTCCAGATAACCAAAGGCGCCGAGCTGGAAGCCCGCAAGCTGGCCGGGGATGGCGTCAAAGTGACGCTGGTTTCCAGCGGCTACGATCTCGGTCAGCAGGTGGCGCAGATCGATAACTTTATCGCCGCGAAGGTCGACATGATTATCCTTAACGCCGCCGACTCCAAGGGCATCGGCCCGGCGGTGAAGCGGGCGAAAGACGCGGGCATCGTGGTGGTGGCGGTGGACGTGGCCGCCGAAGGCGCGGACGCCACCATTACCTCCGATAACACCCAGGCGGGCGAAATGGCCTGTAAATACATCACCGACCGCCTGAAAGGGAAAGGCAACGTGGTGATTATCAACGGGCCGCCGGTTTCTGCGGTGCAGAACCGCGTCGAAGGCTGCCAGACGGAGTTCAAGCGCCACCCGGATATCAAAGTGCTGTCGTATAACCAGAACGCCAAGGGCAGCCGCGAAGGCGGCCTGGAAATTATGACCTCGCTGCTGGCCGCCAATCCGAAAATCGACGGCGTATTCGCGATTAACGACCCGACCGCTATCGGCGCGGACCTGGCGGCCAAACAGGCCCAGCGCAACGAGTTCTTTATCGTCGGCGTCGACGGCAGTCCGGACGGGGAAGAAGCGTTGAAGCGTAAGAATTCGCTGTTTGTCGCCACCCCGGCCCAGGATCCGCAGGTGATGGCGGCGAAGGCGGTAGAGATTGGCTACGACATCCTGCAGGGCAAACCGGCGCCAACGGCACCGGTGCTGATCCCGGTGACGATGATCGATAAAAACAACATTGGTACCTATAAAGGCTGGACCGTGAAGTAGACGCCATCGGTCAGGCTAATCCCGGGAAGCCTCCGGGGTTAGCCCCTTCGCGGCTACGCCGCCTTATCGCCGTGGATAACGTCCGCGGCGAACACATAGCCCAAGCCGCGCATGGTTTTGATCAGCGCCGGCTGATGCGGATTAAGCTCAATCTTGCGCCGCAGGCGCATGATCAGCACGTCAATCGTCCGGTCAAACACCTCAATGCTCTCGCTGTGGGTCAACGTCAGCAGCTGTTCGCGGTTCAGCACCCGCCGGGCGTTCTGCGCCAGCGCCAGCAGCAGGCCGTACTCGCCCTGGGTCAGCGGCACCGGCTGCTGCTGGGGGTTAAACAGCTCACAGCGTCCGGTGTCCAGCCGCCAGCCGTTAAAAATGAGTCCCGCACCGCCGCCGCTGCTGCTCTCCGCCGCCAGCGCGCCGCTGCGCCTGAGCACCGCTTTCACCCGCGCCACCACCACCCGGGAGTTAAACGGCTTGCCGATATAGTCGTCGGCACCCATCTCCAGCCCCACCACGACGTCGGCTTCGCTCCCGAGGCCGGTCAGCATCACCACCGGCAGCTCGGGTCTGCTGCGCTGCAGCTGCTGCAGCACCAGCAGACCGTTGGTATCGGGCAAAATCATGTCCAGCAGGACGAGGGAAACATCCGCCCGCTGCTCCGCTACCGCCAGCGCTTCGCCGCCGGTTTGGCACACCAGCACGTCAAAAACGTGCGCGCTGAGCACGTCGCACAGCAGTTCGCAGATTGCGCTGTCGTCATCAACAACCAAAATGACCGGTTTCATAGCTTGCCTCTGCCCGCCGGGGATGATCTCTGTCTGATTAATTCAGCAAACCACCACCGACAAATCCATTGCCGGATAGCGTTTCTTCAACCCATGTCACAACTCCGCCCGCTTCGACACGTCAAAACTGACGACGCCCTGCTTTTCGTCAGCACTTCGCCCAAAAAACCGGCGTATTATCGGGAAATACCCACAATGAAAATATGGCATAGAAGATGCATAGTGACGGCGTGATAGCGCATATGCGCCAACTGATTAACGGGAGCAAGACCGATGAAAAAAGTCGTCACGGTTTGTCCGTATTGCGCATCAGGTTGCAAAATCAACCTGGTGGTCGATAACGGTAAAATCGTCCGGGCTGAGGCGGCACAGGGGAAAACCAACCAGGGAACCCTGTGCCTGAAGGGCTACTACGGCTGGGACTTTATTAACGATACCCAGATCCTCACCCCGCGCCTGAAAACCCCGATGATCCGCCGCCAGCGCGGCGGCAGGCTGGAGTCCGTCTCCTGGGATGAGGCCCTCGACTACGTTGCCACGCGCCTCAGCGCGATTAAGGCCAAATACGGCCCGGATGCCATCCAGACCACCGGCTCCTCCCGCGGCACCGGGAATGAAACCAACTATGTGATGCAAAAATTCGCACGCGCCGTTATTGGCACCAATAACGTCGACTGCTGCGCTCGCGTCTGACACGGCCCATCGGTTGCAGGTCTGCACCAGTCGGTCGGTAACGGCGCTATGAGCAATGCCATCACCGAGATTGATAATACCGATCTCGTGTTTATCTTCGGCTATAACCCGGCCGATTCGCACCCTATCGTGGCGAATCACGTGATTAACGCCAAACGCAACGGGGCGAAGATTATCGTCTGCGATCCGCGCAAAATTGAAACCGCGCGCATTGCCGATATGCATATTGCGTTGAAAAACGGCTCCAACATTGCCCTGCTCAACGCCATCGGCCACGTCATTATTGAAGAGGATCTCTACGATAAATCCTTCGTCGCCAGCCGCTCGGAAGGCTTCGGGGAGTATCGCAAAATTGTTGAAGGCTATACGCCGGAGTCGGTGGAAGAGATAACCGGCGTCAGCGCTCAGGAGATCCGCGCCTGCGCCCGGATGTACGCCAGCGCCAAATCCGCGGCCATCCTGTGGGGCATGGGCGTCACCCAGTTCTATCAGGGCGTGGAAACCGTGCGCTCGCTGACCAGCCTGGCGATCATGACCGGCAACCTCGGCAGACCGGGCGTCGGGGTCAACCCGGTGCGCGGGCAGAACAACGTCCAGGGCGCCTGCGATATGGGCGCCCTGCCGGATACCTATCCGGGCTACCAGTACGTTAAGTTCCCGGAAAACCGGGAGAAGTTTGCCAAAGCCTGGGGCGTGGAGAGCCTGCCGGCGCACGCCGGCTACCGCATCAGCGAGCTGCCGCACCGGGCGGCGCACGGCGAAGTGCGGGCGGCCTATATTATGGGCGAGGACCCGCTGCAGACCGATGCCGAGCTTTCGGCGGTGCGTAAAGCCTTTGAAGAGCTTGAGCTGGTTATCGTGCAGGATATTTTCATGACCAAAACCGCGGCGGCGGCGGACGTCATCCTGCCCTCCACCTCGTGGGGCGAGCATGAAGGCGTCTATACCGCAGCGGACCGTGGCTTCCAGCGCTTCTTTAAGGCGGTGGAGCCGCAGTGGGATCTGAAAACCGACTGGCAGATTATCAGCGAGATCGCCACCCGGATGGGCTACCCGATGCGCTACAGCAACACCCAGGAGATCTGGGACGAGCTGCGCCATCTGTGTCCGGACTTTTACGGCGCCACCTACGAGAAGATGGGCGAGCTGGGCTACATCATGTGGCCGTGCCGCGACGAATCCGCCGCCGACCAGGGGACCTCTTATCTGTTCAAAGAGAAATTCGCTACCCCCAACGGGCTGGCGCAGTTCTACACCTGCGACTGGGTTGCGCCGATCGACAGACTCACCGGGGAATATCCGATGGTGCTCTCAACGGTGCGTGAAGTCGGCCACTACTCGTGCCGCTCGATGACCGGTAACTGTGCGGCGCTGGCGGCGCTGGCGGACGAGCCGGGCTATGCGCAAATCAATACCGCCGACGCCGCGCGTCTGGGTATCGAGGATGAGGCGCTGGTGTGGGTTAACTCGCGTAAGGGCCGCATCATCACCCGCGCGCAGGTTAGCGATCGGCCGAATAAGGGGGCGGTCTATATGACCTACCAGTGGTGGATTGGCGCCTGCAACGAGCTGGTGACCGAGAACCTGAGCCCGATAACCAAAACGCCGGAGTACAAGTACTGCGCGGTTAACGTTGAGCGGATTGCCGACCAGCGCGCCGCCGAACGGTACGTCATCGATGAGTACAGTAAGCTAAAAGCCCGCCTGCGCGAAAGCGCGATGGGCTAAGTCAGACCGCGTTCCCGGGTAGCGGCGTCAAAGCCCTGCCCGGTGGCGGGGTCGTCGGGAATGCGTCACCGCCTGCGAAGAACGCCCTCAGAAGAACGCGGATTTCATCCGCCGCCGGCCGGCCATTACACCGTATAAATGCGGATGTCGTGCTCGCGAAACGTGGCGCTGTACTCGCGGCTGACGTTTTCTTCCACTACCAGCACATCGATAGCGCCGCTTTCAACCACCACAAAGCGGGCCACCGCCGGGATCTTGTCAGACGTCAGGCCAACGATAATTTCGCTACACTGCCTGATAACCGCTTTCTTAAATTCGCAGTCCGCGTAGTCAAATCCCGTTAGGCCGGACTCCGGCGCCATCGCGCAGCCGCCGATAAACCCCTGGTCAAAGAGAATCCCCTGCAGCTGCGCCACCGCCGAGGTGCCGACGCATCCCCCGGACGCCCGCTGTATCTGTCCGCCGAGGATAACCACGTCATAGAGCGGTTTTTTTAGCAATACGGCGGCTATTTCCGGCGAGTTCGTCACCACTGTCAGCGCCAGCTCGGCGGGCAGCGCCTCGGCCATCGCCAGGTTAGTGGGGCCGGGATCGGTAAAAATGCAGCCGCCGGGCTTGACCAGCCTTG
>NZ_JAQGFU010000070.1:0-21493 GCF_030078455.1 Klebsiella sp. Ech2A
CGCCTTCTGCGCCAATATGCTGCTTAAGCGGAATAACAAACTGCTGCGCGAGGGAGACCTGGCGCAGCGGCGTACCGTTTGACTGGGTTTTCATCTCCGGGGGATGAATTCCGCCGTTGAAATCCCAGACCTTGTCTTTTTTGAACGCGGAAAATAGCTTAAACATGTTGTTCCACAGGAATGATGCGCACCGGAATGGTGTGTAGATCCCACTTCCAGGTTTCAGTGGTCGCCGCAACCGGAACCATCTCTATACACTGCGTCGGGCAGGGCGCGACGCAAAGGTTACAGCCGGTACAGAGGTCGCTCATCACCGTATGCATCGCACGCGTCGCGCCGACGATGGCGTCAACGGGGCAGGCCTGGATGCATTTCGTGCAGCCAATACAGTTCTTTTCGTCGATGACCGCCAGCATACGCGCGGGCTCAGCCTGCTGGGCATCGCCGTCAGCGGGCTGCGGGTCGACGTTCAGCAGGGTGGCAATTTTTAACATCACCGCTTCGCCGCCGGGGGCGCAGCGGTTGATTTTCTCACCCTGCAGGCCTACCGCTTC
This sequence comes from Klebsiella sp. Ech2A, assembly GCF_030078455.1. Lineage (NCBI taxonomy): Bacteria > Pseudomonadati > Pseudomonadota > Gammaproteobacteria > Enterobacterales > Enterobacteriaceae > Klebsiella > Klebsiella sp. Ech2A. The sequence goes on from NZ_JAQGFU010000070.1 coordinate 555, forward strand.
CGCATAGGGACGGCAGCCGGGGTAGCCGCACTGGCCGCACTGGCTTTGCGGGAGAAGTTCGTCGATCTTTTCAACGACCGGATCGTCCTCCACCTCAAAGCGGCGGGAGGCGTAACCCAAAATTAAGCCGAAAATCAGCCCGAGAAGGCTGATCGCAACGACGGCTATCCAGACAGCGCTCATATTACAACTTCACCAAACCACTAAAGCCCATAAATGCCAGCGACATTAAACCTGCGGTCACCAGCGCAATGGCGTTACCGCGAAACGGCGCCGGGACGTCGGCAACCACCAGACGCTCGCGAATGGCGGCAAACAGCACCATCACCAGAGAGAAGCCGACCGCCGCCGCAAAACCGTACAGCGCGGACTGCAAAAAATTGTGCCCAAGGTTAATATTCAGCAGCGCTACGCCCAGCACGGCGCAGTTGGTGGTGATCAGCGGCAGGAAGATACCCAGCAGGCGGTACAGGGCCGGGCTGGTTTTGCGCACCACCATTTCGGTGAACTGTACGACCACCGCAATGACCAGAATAAAGGCCAGCGTGCGTAAATAGACCAGATTCAGCGGAATAAGAATCCAGGTATCAATCAACCAGGCGCAGATAGAGGCCAGCGTCATCACAAAAGTGGTGGCCAGCCCCATTCCCATGGCGGCTTCCAGTTTTTTGGAAACCCCCATAAACGGACACAGCCCAAGAAACTTCACCAGCACGAAGTTGTTGACGAGGACGGTACCAACAAAGAGCAGTAAATAATCAGCCATCAATTCGACCTGAAACGGAAAAAGCCGCCTATTATCGAATAAAACGATACCGGCGACAACAGGTTAACTGTGGGGTTATTACGGATTAACAAAGGTCCGTTTAACCCGTTCGGAGCGCTTGAAGTAAGGAACCAGCAGCGCGGCAGCAAGAAGCGGGAACAGCAGCTGGCGCAGGGCCAGAACGTCCGATATTGGCGAAAAGGCAAAGGCCTTAATCGCCAGCAGTAGGGAGATCAGCAGCCAGATAATATAGTGCTTCGGCACCACCTTCCGCCGTTTGAAAAAGGCCAGCGTCAGCCACAGGGTGTAGTACCACATGGCGACGGCGAACAGCAGGGATGCGATCCACAGAATAAGATTCCCGGCGCTCATTGCGCTCAGCAAGGAGAACGTTTGGGGCGCCATGAGCGCATTGGCAAAGATAAGCAGCGATAGCGAAGCGCTTAACAGCGCAACCAGTAGCCACGCAAGCGGCCCCAGCAGCCATCCGCCAATTCGTTCTGCAGAGTCAGAGGACATACTTTCTCCCGGATTTAACGCCAGTGAATACCCGTTGAGCGTCAGGCTGTGCGCGCTTGCCTGCGCAAGCGTCTGTACATTCGCGCTGCTCGCCCGGCGGGCCGGCGCTCAACCTGTTCAGGTACGGATCAAAATCAAGGGCGGGAGTATAAGCAACTGGCGTGCTTCAGAACAGTTTTTATTGCACGTAACGCCAGACGGACTTGGGAACCTGGCCAATATCGAACAGTTTACCGCCAGAAACCAGCTCGGCCCGGCGATGGTCAGCGGCGCGGTACATATTAACAATCTCTTCGTTATCGGTCAGGGAGTAGTTAAGGTGGTCAAAAAGCTTTTCCAGACTTTCCAGCGAGCTGATTTTACGAAATTTTAATAAATAGTCCTGAACGGTCATTTGCGTATCCATTTTATAATCGGAATAAATATGAGCCTGTCCCATTAGGTTATTTGATTGGCCATTTTAGCCCAGGGCCGTGCTCGCATCCTCACGCACTTCGCGCGCGCTGCGGTTGCTCCACGCTCCCGGTATCACAAACAGCGGCACCGTTACCCGGCGGGATCGCCTCTAAGTCGAATATTACCAACTTTCAGTAAACCTGCTCTAAACCAGCGGCACCTTATTAATTAACGCTGCCTGGGCGGAATTATTTCGGTTGTAAATACTAAAGACAAGAACTGATTACATTCCTGGTGTAGTAACAAGAAATTTAAGAATATTCTAGCGCTGAATCAGGCGCCGGACGGCGCCTGGAGGAGAAGATTAACGCTGTTGGCCGCGGCTGGCAATAACGTTTTGATACCAAAAATAGCTCTTTTTCCGTTTGCGGGCGAGCCCCTGCTGATGGTCGACAAAAACGAAGCCGTACTGTTTCTGATAGCCGTTCAGCCAGCTCAGCAGATCGATAAATGACCAGGGATAATAGCCGCGCACGTCGGCCCCGGCGTCGATCGCCTTCTCCAGCGCGCTAATGTGGGCGCTGAGGTAGTCGATACGCGGATCGTCGACAATTTCGCCGTCAATAATTGGGTCTTTGGCGCCCAGGCCGTTTTCGGTGATGTAAATCGGAATATCTCCGTAGCGCTCCTTGATCATCATAATGCCGTCCGTTAACCCCTGGGGCCAAATCTCCCAGCCCCATTCGGTATAGGTGCTTTGCGGATTACGCACGAAGTGGAACAGGCCCTCAACACCTGGCTCGCCGCCGCTTAATCCTTCCTGCGGATGGGCTGAAACGGTTTCGCGGCGATAGTAGTTCAGACCGATAAAATCGCTGTGGTTTTCACGCAGCAGCGCGTCATCGCCGGGGGCAAAGCGCGGAACGCCCCACAGCGCCTGGGTTTGCTGCAGCAGCCCTTCGGGATAGGTGCCTTTTAACACCGGATCGTACAGCCAGTGGGTATGGATAGCGTCAGCCAGCTCGGTCGCCTGGCGGTCCTCTTCGCTATCGGTGAGCGGCGTATGCGGCTGCAGAACGTTGACGAAACCAATCTCGCCCATAATACCCATTTCACGAAACGCTTTAATCGCCATCGCGTGGGCCACAAAGACGTGGTGACAGGCCTGAATGGCGCGGGCCGGGTCGCGTACCGCCGGCGGATGGCAGCCGTTAATGTAGCCATGCCCGATAAAAACGATGGTCTCGTTAAAGGTGGCCCACAGCTTGACCCGTGAACCGAAACGCGCGTAGCACAGGCGCGCGTATTCGGCGAAGGCCTCCGCCGTGCTGCGGGCTTCCCAGCCGCCCTCATCCTGCAGCGCCTGCGGCAGATCCCAATGGTAAAGCGTGATCATCGGCTCGATATTGTGCGCCAGCAGCTCGTCGATCAGATCGCTATAAAACTGAACGCCGGCTTCATTGACCTCGCCGCGGCCGCCGGGCAGCAGGCGCGGCCAGGAGATGGAAAAACGGTAGCTCTGCAGGCCCATTTCGGCCATCAGCGCGACGTCTTCGCGAAAGCGGTGGTAGTGGTCGACGGCGACGTCGCCGTTGGTCCCCTGGAAGGTGGCGCCCGGCTGGTGAGAGTAGATGTCCCAGATCGACGGCCCTTTGCCGTCGGCATCGTGGCCGCCCTCAACCTGATAGGCTGCGGTAGCGGCGCCCCAAAGAAAATTTTGCGCAAATGCGGCCATGAGAAAAACTCCTTAGCAAATGATAAGGAGAGTGTAATGAAGGGGTACACAGAGATGCAACCGGTTTCAGAAACCGGTTGCATACTTGCGAAGCGGGTCACTCTTTAGCGTTAACGCTATTTTGTCTGCACAACATTAGCGGGAGGCGGGGATTGGTAGTTATCAATGTGATGCGCGATAACCAAAAGCAGGGCCGAAACGCCAAAAACAACCCAACCTATAAGCTCTACAATTCTGCTGAAAACGGCTGCCATAATTCTGCTAGTGAAAGTTAAAACAGAGCTAAATGTTACTAAATGCCGCAAACAACGCAAGTATTAGCTGGCGAAGCTTTCACGATTGGTGCAAGAGTGAGCGGTCGACAATGCATAAGCAAAGCTAATAGGACATTTGGGTCTTATAGTTATGGTGAACCCCCGAACTTTTCGCCAGAGAGGTTGCAAGATGAGTGACAATATTCGCGTCGCAATAATCGGCTACGGGTACGCCAGTAAAACGTTCCATGCGCCGCTGATCGGCGGTACGCCGGGAATGACGCTTGCCGCGGTGTCGAGTAGCGATGAAGCTAAGGTGCACAACGATTGGCCAACGGTGCCGGTAGTGGCCGAACCCCGCCAGCTGTTAGACGACCCCAACATCGACCTGATTGTGATCCCTACGCCGAACGATACCCACTTTCCGCTGGCAAAAGCCGCGCTGGAGGCGGGAAAGCACGTGGTGGTGGATAAACCTTTTACCGTGACACTGTCACAGGCCCGCGAGCTGGACGCCGTTGCCAGGAGCCGGGGACGGCTGCTGTCGGTGTTCCACAATCGCCGCTGGGACAGCGATTTTTTAACCGTTAAATCGTTGATTAACGAAGGGCTGCTGGGGGAAGTCTGCTATTTCGAATCGCACTTCGACCGCTATCGTCCCCAGATACGCGACCGCTGGCGGGAGTGGGGCGGCCCGGGAAGCGGGATCTGGTTCGATCTTGGCCCCCATCTTCTCGATCAGGCGATCGGTCTGTTTGGCCTGCCGGTCAGCATGACCGTTGATCTCGCCCAACTGCGCCCGGGGGCGCAGTCTACCGACTATTTCCATGCGGTGCTGGTTTACCCGCAGCGCCGGGTGATCCTGCACGCTACTCTGCTGGCGGCGGCGGAAACGGCGCGCTTTATCGTGCACGGATCGCGGGGAAGCTATATCAAATACGGCCTCGACCCGCAGGAAGAGCGGCTAAAAAACGGCGAGCGCCTTCCGCAGGAGGACTGGGGGTACGATATGCGCGATGGCATTCTGACGCGCGTTGACGGGGAGGATCGCAGCGAGGAGAGCTGGCTAACGTTGCCCGGCAACTACCCAGCGTACTATGCTGCCATCCGCGATGCGCTAAACGGGAATGGCGAGAATCCGGTACCGGCGAGTCAGGCTATTCAGATTATGGAGCTGATTGAGCTGGGGATTGAATCAGCAAAGCATCGGGCCACGCTCTGCCTGATTTAACAGGCCCGATTTAAGATGAAACGCCCGGCAGGTTTGCTGCCGGGCAGGAGCCTAGACGCGCTGCACGCGCTGAATCAGCGCCGCTTTTTCCTCTGCGCTGAGGAAGGCGAGCTCCAGGCCGTTGATTTGCGCCTGGCGGATTTGCTCGCGGCTCAGGCCCGCAGCCGGGGCGGCAACGTTATATTCATGAATAATATCGACGCCCTGTACCGCCGGATCGTCGGTGTTAATCGAGGCCAGCACGCCGTGCTCGAGGAAGGTTTTTAACGGATGCTCGGCCAGCGACGCGACGGTGCTGGTCTGAATATTCGAGGTCAGGCAGGATTCAATCCCGATACGCTGCTCGGCTAAAAAGTCCATCAGCGCCGGATCCTGCACCGCCTTCACCCCGTGGCCGATACGCTCGGCGCCCAGCTCACGAATGGCCTGCCAGATGCTTTCCGGGCCAGCGGCTTCTCCGGCGTGGACGGTAATGCGCCAGCCGGCGTCGCGGGCCTGGGTGAAGTGTTGCATAAACAGGGTACCCGGGAAGCCGAGCTCATCACCGGCCAGGTCGAGGGCGGTGATGCCGTCGCGATGGGCAAGCAGCGCGTCAAGCTCCTGCTGGCAGGCGGCCTCGCCGAAGGTGCGACTCATAATACCAATCAGCCGCGCTTCAACGTTAAAATCGCGGCTTCCGTCGCGCACGCCGGCAATGACCGCCTCAACCACGCCGTCGACCGGCAGCTGATGGGTCATCGCCATATAGCGCGGGGAAAAGCGCAGCTCAACGTAATGCAGGCCGTTGCGCGCCGCGTCTTCTACGTTTTCATACGCGACGCGACGGCACGCTTCCAGCGAAGCGAGCACCTTTACGCCCCAGTCAAGCTTGGCAAGGAAGCTCACCAGATCGGGTTCGTTGCTGGTGACCTGGACATGCGGACGAAGGGTATCGAGGGTGGTTGCCGGGAGCGCGATGTTAAACTGGCGGCCAAGATCGAGAATCGTTTGGGCCCGGATATTGCCGTCAAGATGGCGATGAATGTCGGTTAATGGCAAAGCTGAATCAATCATGGTCGCACTCATTTTTTAGTAAAAGTGCACATCATTATACAACAGGGTTATAACTGTTTAAAAGTATTGAAAAAAATCCTGTCTATACAAGCATCTGCCGGCGCTGCGGGAACCGCCGGCCCCGTTTAAGATCCCGCACTGCGATTTTGTCCCCGTCTTTGCCGCGCGTCTATTTATGCCTGCTTATGCCTGCGCGCACGTTTTCAGCAATCGCGGCGCCGGTGAGGGCGTTGACAGCACGCCGGTGACTATGGTTGTATTATACAACTATATGGCCAGGGTGGTTTTATGAATACTGAAATGCAGATCGTCGAAGAGATACGCGTGGCTTCCCGGCAGATGGTGCGGGAGCTCGGATTCATGAACAACACTCTGGCCGCGAGCCCATACTCCCCCTCGATAGTGCATACTCTGCTCGAAGTGCATGCGCATGGCCTGATGACGGCGGCGCAGCTGGTGCAGGTTCTGGGCCTTGAGAAGTCCAGCGTTAGCCGCATGTTGGCAAAACTGGTCCGCGCAAACGAGCTGGAAGAGGTGCCGTCGACGGAGGATGCGAGGGTCAAATACCTGGGCCTGACGGCAAAAGGCCGGGAAACGGTGGCGAAAATTAATCAGTACGGTAGCGAACAGGTGATTGCCGCGCTGAAAAAAATGAATCCCCATCAGCAGCAGACGGTGTCACAAGGGCTTAAACACTACGCCGGCGCCCTGGCCGCCTGTCGTGAAAACAGCGAGATCGCTGCCCGGGATTCGCTTGAAATTATTACCGGCTATCACCCCGGCACCATCGGCCGCATCGTGGAAATGCACGCAACCTACTATGGCAGAGAGCACAATTTCGGCGTTTTCTTTGAATCCAAAGTTGCCGCTGACCTGGCTGATTTTTCGGGCCGTCTGGACAAGGACTGCAATCAGATTTGGCTGGCCGTGTTGAACGGGCGCATCGTCGGCTCTGTGGCGATTGACGGCGAGGACCTTGGCAACGGCGAAGCGCATCTGCGCTGGTTTATCCTTGATGACGGATGCCGCGGCAGCGGCGCGGGCAGAAGGCTTATCGCCGAAGCGATGAGGTTCTGCGAAGAGAGCGGCTTCGGTGCCGTTCAGCTCTGGACCTTCAATAAGCTTGCGGTCGCGCGCCGGCTATATGAATCGTTTGGCTTTATGCTGACCGAAGAGTGGCAGGGCGATCGGTGGGGAAGCCTCCTCATCGAGCAGCAGTTTACCTGCAGGTTGCGCTAATTATTCACGGCTTCTCTGTGTGGGCAGAAAATAATGCTTGCTATCAATGGTTATCTATGCGATCAATAGCAGGTCGGTTTGGTACACAGAACCAATAAAGCGGTTTAGTAAAGCAGTCCTCATCTCAAGCGTTATTCCTAAATAATCCTTTTTTCGAGCCTCCTTATCGTTATTAATTAATTTCTGTGATGCGAACTTTTTCGCCGCAAGGCTTTGAACATTGGGATAATACTTATGTCTGGTAAGATGATTGGTTTAGTAAAATGGTTTAATGAAAGTAAAGGTTTCGGCTTTATTTCTCCAGTAGACGGCAGCAAAGATGTTTTCGTGCATTTTTCTGCGCTGCAGGGTGATGGCTTTAAAACTTTATTTGAAGGGCAGAAGGTCGAGTTCACTATCGAGAGCGGTGCCAAAGGCCCTGCTGCCGGTAATGTCGTTCTGCGCGACTAATTAATTTCGCTTTTTTATGAATCTGCGATAACGATGACGGTGTAATCCCGAGTAGTCAGATTGATAAAAATGCATGCGGTTGAACCAGGTCGGCAGTATCTGCTGGCTTTAATCGATACGGTAGATTGGTTTTTGTCTGAAATTTCAGCAGGCTGAATGCCGTATTATATTGTGCTGTAGCGTGAAGCGTTCTGTGGGCTGATGCAACTTAATCATCACCCTTGAGCTAACGTACGTAAAAGGAGCGACCGCCTCCTGAAACAGGACACTGTTTTACACTGTATAAATTTTTGTATTTCGTACGCCTGCGGGCAAATTAAAAACTAACAACATCCAAAATAATCGCTGATAAAGTAACATGGTTTGATCTGAAGTGATCTTCAGATTTATCGTTAAGAAATAATGACAATGATGTCTTTGTTTTACCAACCATTCGAACAGTGATTTCCGCTGTCATTGAAGGTCAAGAAGAATCTTCAGTTAAATATGGCTAAATGCCCCTGCGGTAGTGAATGTTGTAGCAAATAGAAGGCTAACATCATGACTGACCACATTCATTTCAGGTGCCCATGCTGCCATGGGTCACAGTACAGAACATCAAACTATGATGTATCTGAAAGCAATCCATTCGGTGCAAAATGTATCTTTTGTAAATCCTCGATGATTACATTGGATAATATTGCCCCCTATATTTCGGCAAAAGCCACCGTAGCTGGATTACGCAATTAAGCAAAAGGCCCCGAAAGGGGTCTTTTAACATCTGTGCGACGACGCCAGGTTCCATCACGGCATGATTCAAATGCTCGCGGGGCGCTGGCGCCCGCGCATCTGACGAAGTTCGGTGCGAACCGCAACCGTACTCCAGCCCCGGCCAGCGCCGGGGTTTTGCTATTTTGGTGTTCAGCGTCGGCCGCGCCGCAGAGAGAGTGGGCCAACGGCGGCCTGCCGTCCGCGCTCATAGCAAAATGCTATTAATCATAGTGAATCAGTATTTAATTTTGGCGATGAGATTTTCTATAGTTCCTGGCGCTACTTTTCCTGCAATGACTGGCAGGCTATTTTAAAAAGGACTCCGGGACTATGGTATTCACTCTAAAAAAATTTGCTGTTTCGCTGGCCGTTGCCGGCTCGCTGCTCCTGACCGCCTGCGGCCCCGCGGGAGGGGATCCTAATCATATTAAGGTGGGGATCAGCGCCGGTATTGATCAGCAGGTGTGGTCGGTGGTGCAAAAGGTGGCGAAAGAGAAGTACAACCTCGACGTCGAAGTGGTGACTTTTAACGACTTCGTTCTGCCGAACGAGGCGCTCAATAACGGCGATCTCGATATCAACGCTTTTCAGCATAAGCCGTATCTGGATAAGCAGATTCAGGAGCGCGGCTACAAGCTGGTCGCGGTGGGGAACACCTTCGTCTACCCTATTGCCGCCTATTCTAAGCAGATTACCGCTATCGACCAGCTGCCGGACGGCGCGCAGGTGGCCGTGCCGAACGATCCGACAAACCTTGGTCGTTCGCTGCTTCTGCTGCAAAAGCAGGGGCTGATTACCCTGAAAGAGGGCACCGGCCTGCTGCCGACGGCGCTGGATATCGTCAATAATCCGAAGCGCTTAAAAATTGTTGAGATTGAGGCCCCGCAGCTGACGCGCGCGCTGGACGACAGGCAAATATCTCTCGCGGTTATCAACACCACGTTTTCCAGCCAGGTCGGACTGTCGCCGAGCCGGAACGGGCTATTTGTCGAAGACCGGCACTCGCCGTACGTCAATATTTTTGCCAGCCGCGTCGATAATCAAGACAGCGAGAAGGTGAAAAACCTGGTCAAGGCGTATCAAACCGATGAGGTGGCGGCGGCAGCGGCGGAGCTGTATAAAGGCGACGCGGTGAAGGGCTGGTAATCTCTTTTTCGATATCAGGGCCTGGCCCTGATATCGACTACCGCCTATTTGTTCAGCATCTTATTGTAGACAAAAAAATCCGTATCGCGCACGAAGCCGTTGCGTTCGTACAGCGCCTGCGCCGGGGCGTTGTCGGTCGCGGTACTGAGCATGATAAAGGCGGAATCTGTTTCCGTAGCCAGCTGCTCTGCGCGCTCGATAAGCTTCTGCGCGACGCCGTGCTTACGCGATTTGCCGTCGACGAAGAGATCGTACAGCAGCCAGATTCTTTTCATTTCTAATGAGCAGAACAGCGGATAGAGCTGCGCGAAGCCGGCGGGCTGGCCGTCAACTTCCGCGAAAAAGATAACCGATTCATTCAGCTCTAACCGTTTGACAATAAACTCACGGGCCTGAACCGGCTGGGCTTCTACCTGATAAAAATGACGATAGCCTAGATACAGCGGCAGAATTTTATCGACATCCTGGGGCTGGGCTTGAAATATGTTCATTACGTACCTCACGCTAAAAGTAGGCTAATTGTATTACAAATCTGCTTCAGGTAAACCGCGGGGGAACGGGGGCTGGCCGCTGTACGGCGAGGTTGCCGCGCGCGTGGCGTCTTATTGACGCCCGTTCGCCAGGCAAATTGCCCTGGGAGCGAAAATAAGGCGCGGGAATCGCGATCGAAATCATATCGTAGCCAAAAAATAGCCGCTTATCGTTCCGACCTCGCTGCTTTTTTGGCCGAACGGCAGGCCGGCGGGGCCTGCCGTTTTTACCGGTCTATTTCTGAATCAGGTAGCGGATGGTGGGCCCGTCCTGCTGAATATCCAGTACGGTGTAGCCGTAGTTTTTCGCATCGTGCGGAATATTGTTGATCGACTGCGGGCAATCGCTGACCACTTCGAGAATTTCCCCCTTCTTCAGGGACGGCATCGCTTCAAGCGTCGCGACGGCAGGATAGGGGCAGGGCTCGCCGACCATATCGAGGCGGTAATCTGGAACGATAGTTTTCATGCGGTGTCCTTAGCGCCGGCAAGGGCGGCGGATTTTTGACGGAAAAAGCGTTTTTCCCAGGCAATGACCAGCATCAGGGCGATAAACAGCAGGAGGTAGGTGACCAGCAGGCCGCCGAAAGGACCGAAGGTGGCCAGTAGATTGACCTTATCCCAGCTGGTGGCCAGCGCTGGCGACAGGTCGTCCCAGAAGTAGGCCAGAATGGTTGAACCGATAACGTTGCCCAGCCCGACCCACCAGTAGTGAACCTGGCCTTCGACGGCGCGATACATCCAGCCGGTTTCACAGCCTCCGGCGAGCACGATCCCAAAACCGAACAGCAGACCGCCGATGACCGCATTGGGACCGGCCCACATGATCTTCGGTTCCATTCCGAGCTGCACGTAGCTAAAGATGCCGATTGCGCTGGCGGCCATGCCGAAAATAATGGCTTTGGCCATATAGGTCCGGCCGGTTATCCACATATCGCGAAACGCCGAGGTGAAGCAGATCTGCGCCCGTTCGATAAGCAGGCCAAAACCGACGCCAAAGAGCATGGCCAGCCCCAGCTTCGGCCGGTCGACCGCGGTCAGCAGGCCCCAGGCTATCATGGCGAAAAAGACCAGCATGCCGAGACGAAAACGGCGCCGGGCCTGCTGAGGCTTTTGGGTTAACGGCGAGGCCGCGGAGACTTTCTGCATCCTTACCGGAATGCGAAAAATGGGCAGCAGGGTGAAGCGGGCGCCAAACCAGGTGCCGATAGCGGTGGCGATAGCGAAAAACCAGGCGTGCAGCGAGAACTGGGGGATCCCGGTGAAAAAGGCCGCCAGATTACAGCCCATCGCCAGACGGGCGCCAAAGCCGGCAATAATACCGCCAGCGACGGCCTGGATAATACGGATTCGGCTACGCGGCATGCGCAGCTTAACGTTATTCGCCCACAGCGCGGCGGCAAAACAGCCGCCAAACATGCCAATAATCATCATTCCGTCGATGCGGGTTAACGGCGTCCCCTCAAGATGGATGAGCTTATAGTAGCCCCACTGCTCGCTGTGTACGCCGGCAAGCTGCAGCAGCTGCCCGCCCCAGCGGGTAAATTCGCCGGTAACGGCCCAGAAGGTGCCGGTAATACCAAAGTAATAAGTCGAAAGAATACCTGCGGCAATAACCGCCGGGGCGGGTGCCCAGAATTTAATCAGGTAGGTTTGTTTGAACTGCTGCCATGTCATAGAGAGGCCTCTGAACTCAGAAGGTAAATCACCCCAGCCGGGGGTAAAGAGCAGGGGATAATACGCTGGTGGCCATGACAAAACGCTCGACGGGATCAAAAGACCTATTTTTCCTGCGCATCATTAACGCCTGTGGATAAAGCAAATATGTCAGCCAGGCTACCGTTTTATGACCAAATCATTAACCTTGCCAAGGTGGCTAAAATAGCGAAAGATGACCGCGTTCGGGCCCGAATACTGCTCAATGAGATCCTGAGGGATATATGAGTCAAGACGTTACGTTAAAAATGTTAAAGCCCGATTTTGATATGGAAGTGTCCGGGTTGGTTTATGGCTATCTGTTCCGTGAAGGCAACGCGCCGCGGCAAATATCCTCCAATGAGGTCTGCGCCGAATATCATGAGCTGGCTGGCGAAAATGATTTCGTCTGGCTGCACCTCAACCTGAATCACGCCACTGCCGAAAAATGGCTGATGGCGCATTTTCCCGTCGACGACTTCTTCTTTGAAGAGATCCGCGATGGTTCCCACACCACGCGCATCGAACGCCAGGGTGACAGCCTGTTTGCCGTCCTTAACGACGTGCTGTTTAACCCCAAAGAGACCACCTCTGAAACATCAACCCTGTGGCTCTACTGCAGCCAGAAGCTGGTGGTGACGGCGCGCTATAAGCCGCTGCGCTTTATTGAGTGGATGCTGCCGCGGCTGGCAGCGCTAAAGGTGAACTCCTCTACCGAGCTGCTGGCCTTTTTGCTGGAAGAGCAGGAGGAGGTGCTGGAGCAGGTGGTCCGGCAGGCCAGCCGCCACGTTGATGCCATCGAAGAGCGGCTGCTCAGCAATCACGTTCAGCGCAACCGTGCCGATCTGGCGCGCCTGCGGCGCATGCTGCTGCGCTTTCAGCGTCTGCTGGCGCCGGAACCGGCGGCGATGTTCCGTCTGCTGAATCGCCCTCCGGCATGGATCGATCGCGCGGTGGTGCAGGAGTTTCGCCAGTTCACGGAGGAGTTTACCGTGGTGCTGAACGATTTATCCGGCCTGATCGAGCGCATCAGCCTGCTCCAGGAAGAGATCACCGCCAGGCAAATGGAGCAAAGCAACCGCACGCTGTATACCCTGACGGTGATTACCGTCCTGGCGCTGCCGATTAACATCGTGGCCGGCTTCTTTGGCATGAACGTCGGCGGCATCCCGCTGTCGACCAACCATCATGGCTTCATGTTGCTGGTGCTCATTGTCGGCATCTTTACGGTCGGCGCCGGGTATCTGGCCTTTCGGCGGCGAGACGATCTTTAGGCGTCAGCTATTATTTTCAGTAGAAGACCGCGGCGCCGGCCTGCGCTATCTTATTGCGAGGGATTCTCAATAAGGAGCTATGGAATGACGAAACTCAGCGCACTGCTGGTACCGGGCCTGCTGCTGTTGCTGCTGTCGGGCTGCGCGACCGACGGCGTTAAAAAGCCATTAGCGCAGCCGAAACTGCTGAAAAAGAGCCAGCCGGTCTATCCGATTGTGGCCCACGCCAACCATCTGACGGGCTACGTTCAGGTGGTCTATGATGTCAACGCGCAGGGCAAAGTTGAGGAGCTGCGGATTGTGGACTCGCAGCCCCGCTATCTGTTTGATGAGGCGGTGGTGAGGGCGATGGCGCAGTGGGAGTTTGAAAAGAATAAACCGTACAACAACATGGAGATGCGCTTTCGCTTCAGCTTCGCGCCGGTCAATCCACAGGGCCTGTGAGGGCGCGTGGATGAGCGTTACGCGGCGCCTGGCGTAACGCTTCGTGAAGCGCTACGTCAGCGAACGCAGGGCGGCAATCAGCCCCTGAACCCCTTTCTCAAGCTTGACCCGCGGACACCCGGCGTTGAGGCGCACAAACCCCGCGCCCTCCTCGCCGTAGGTCGAACCCGGCATGATGGCAATCTTTTGCTCGTGGATTAACGCCTGCTGCAGGGCGCTGTCGTCAACCTTGAGCGCCCGCAGGTCAATCCACGCCAGATAGGTCGCCTCCGGCGGCTGCCAGTTCAGCTGCGGGAAAGCCTGATTCAGCTCGCTGGCAATATAGCGCAGATTTTCCTGCAGATAGGCCCGCAGGGCGTCCAGCCAGCCGGCGCCTTCGCGATAGGCGGCAATATGGGCAACCAGCGCCGGGACGCAGGGCGAGGAGAGGCCATCCCGCGATTTCAGCGCGTTGAGGTAGCCCTCGCGGGTAGCCGCGTCGTCAATCAGGCCATAGGCGCCGGTCAGCGCCGGAATATTGAAGCTTTTCGACGCGGAGGTAAACAGCGCCCACGGGCCGCGGGCGACGTCGCACCACGGCGTATGGCGGTGGTTTTCCCAGGTCATATCCATATGGATTTCGTCGCTGATAACCTTGACGCCGTGCTTTTCGCAGAGCCGGGCCATCGTCGCCAGCTCGTCGCGGCTCCACACCTTACCGGTGGGATTATGCGGGCTGCAGAGCAGCAGAATTTTATTGCGCGGCTCGGCCAGCGCCCGCTCCAGCTCGGCCATATCGCAGCGCCACTGGCCGTCGTGAGCGACGAGCGGGACCGGGACCAGCCGACGCTGGTTGCCGGCAATGGTCTTATAGAAAGCATCGTACGCCGGAGTATGCACTACCACGCCGTCGCCCAACTCGGACCACTGGCGGAGGGTTTCTGCCACCATATAAATCACCGATGGCCCGTAGACGATTGCATCGCTGTCGACAGGGCTCTGAAAACGGCTGGCGAACCAGTGGCTAACGGCGCCGAGAAACTCGTCGTTTTTCCAGCGGCTGTAGCCCAGCACGCCGTGGGCCATGCGCCGGCTGACGGCGTCAAGAATGCAGGGCGCGGTGGCAAAATCCATGTCGGAGATGGTAAAGGGCAGCAGGTCGGCGGTGCCGAAGCGGTCGGCGACGTAATCCCACTGCGTACACCAGGTACCGTGGCGATCGACGGGCGTTGAGAAATCAAACATCGGAACTTCCTTTATCTGAAACCCCCTCCTGGTAGGAGGGGGCGCGGCGTTTATGCCTGGACGGTATTCATCAGGACGCTCATCTCATCCTTCACCGACTGGACCTGCGGCCCAATGACCACCTGTAGATTATGCTGATTAAGCTGAACGACGCCAATGGCGCGGTTGGCCTTCAGCGCGGCGGCGTCGACTTTGCTCATGTCGTTAACCGACAGGCGCAGGCGGGTAATGCAGTTATCCAGGGAGGTGATGTTCTCCGCGCCGCCCAGCGCGGCAAGGATCGCCGGCACGTTATAGCCGGACTTGCCGACGCTACCGGCGGTGGCTTTCTCAAAGGCGGCGCTGTTTTCGATATCGCGACCCGGCGTTTTGAGGTTAAAGCGGGTGATGGCGAAGCGGAAGATGCCGTAGTACACCGCGAACCAAACGGCGGCGACCACCGGAACCAGATACCACTTGGTCGAGAGGCCGTGCAGGATGCCGAAGACCACAAAATCAATCACGTTACCGTCGGTATTGCCGATGGTTACCCCGAGCACCGCCATGATGGTGAAGCCGAGGCCGGTCAGCAGGGCGTGGATGAGGTACAGCGCCGGGGCGACGAACAGGAACAGGAACTCCAGCGGCTCGGTGGTGCCGCCAATAACGCAGGCAATCACGCCGGAGATCAGCAGGCCCTTAATTTTGTGGCGATTTTCCGGGCGTGCGCAGTGGTACATGGCCAGCGCCGCGCCCGGCAGGCCGCCGAGGAACGCCGGCATTTTGCCCTGCGAGAGGAAGCGGGTGGCGCTTTCGGAGAAACCGTGGGTTTGCGGACAGCTCAGCTGGGCCTGGAAGATAGTCAGCGCGCCGCTGACGCTGTGGCCGCAGACGTCCATGGTGCCGCCCGCTTCGGTAAAGCGGATCAGCGCCACCAGAATATGCTGCAGGCCGAAGGGCAGCAGCAGACGCTCGCCGGTGCCGAAAATCATCGGACCAAAGTTGCCCGCGCTGTTAATGACGTTGCCCAGGGCGTTGATACCCATCGCAAAGATCGGCCAGACCAGCGGGATGGCGAGGCCAACCAGCCCCATCACCACGGTCGTCGCAATAGGCACAAAGCGGGTGCCGCCGAAGAAGGCCAGCGCATCCGGCAGGCGGATATTGTGAAAACGCTCGTGCAGCATCCAGATAATAATCCCGGCGATCACCGCGCCGAGGATCCCGGTATCGATCGACTGAATGCCGATAACGTTCTGGATATTGTTGGCTTTAAGAATGGCCGCATCGGTGGTCGGCAGAATGCCTTTCGCCGTCAGCCAGAAGTTGACCGCAAGGTTCATTACCGCATAGCCGACGAAGCCGGCAAAGGCGGCGACGCCTTTATTTTCGCGCGCCAGGCCCAGCGGAATGGCGATACAGAACATCACCGGCAGGAAGCTGAAGGCGAAAGAGCCGATCTTGCTCATCCAGACGAACACTGCCTGCAGCAGCGGGGTATTGAGCCACGGCTGGAGGGTGAGTACATCATGGCTGCTCAGGGAGCTGCCGATGCCCAGCATGATCCCGCAGAATGAGAGCAGGGCCACGGGTAGCATAAAGGTTTTCCCTAACTGCTGGAAAAATTCCCACAACGTAATTTTTGGGGCTGTTTTCGCCGTCATAACACGAATCCTGCTGCTGAGGTTATTGGTAGAATGTAACGTCATGGGAAGATAAAACGTTTTACCAATTTTTAGTGCGATAAAAATCACATAATCACGCGATAATAACGTTTATAAAGGTCACTCATTGATAAAACGTTTTATCGACAGCCAAAGGGAGTCGGTTGCAGGCATGGCTATCGCAAGAAAGATCACCATTAACGATGTGGCCCTGGCCGCGGGCGTTTCGGTCAGCACGGTGTCGCTGGTGCTGAGCGGCAAAGGCCGCATTTCTTCCGCCACCGGCGAACGCGTCAATCAGGCCATTGAGCACCTGGGCTTTGTCCGCAACCGCCAGGCGGCCTCGCTGCGCGGCGGGCAGAGCGACGTGATTGGTCTCATCGTCAGCGACCTCTCGAAGCCCTTCTACGCGGAGCTTACCGCGGGGCTGACGGACGCTCTCGAATCCGCAGGCAAGATGGTCTTCCTCACCCAGGGCGGGCGCCGGGGAGAAAAAATGCTCCAGCGTTTTGAAACCCTGGTTTCGCAAGGGGTCGACGGGGTGATTATTGCCGGCGCTATCGACAAGGGCGGCGAGCTGCGCGACCGGGCGGCAGAGGTCGGCATGCCGCTGGTGTTTGCCTCCCGGGCCAGCTACCTCGAGGATATTGATTTAATCCGCCCGGATAATATGCAGGCCGCGCAGATGGTCACCGAACATCTTATTCGCCGCGGGCATCAGCGTATTGCCTGGCTGGGCGGGCAAAGCTCGTCGTTAACCCGCGCCGAGCGGGTGGGCGGCTACTGCGCGACGCTGCTGAAGTATGGCCTGCCGTTTCATAGCGAATGGGTGGTGGAGTGCGAGTCGAGCCAGAAGCTGGCGGCGGAGGCGATGGCTTCACTGCTGCGGCAAAATCCGACCATCACCGCGGTACTGTGCTACAACAGCGTGATCGCCACCGGCGCGTGGTTTGGCCTGATGCGGGCAGGGCGCCAGAGCGGCGAAGACAGCGTGGAAAGCTATTTTGAGCAGCGCATTGCGCTGGCGGCGTTCGCCGAAGTACCGGAGGCCGCGCTGGATGACGTGCCCTTAACCTGGGTGACCACGCCGGCGCGAGAGATGGGCAAAAGCCTCGCCGGGTGTATTCTGCGTCGTCTTGAAAAGGGGCCGGAGTCCGCGCGCAACCAAATCATGCCGCCGCGGCTGGTGACCAGAAAATAGCCCTCCGCAGAGGGCTATTTCGCGTCTTACTGCTGAGGCGTCACCGGCGGGACCAGCTCTTCCGGCTCCGCGCTCTGCGGGGCGGCTTCAGGCGCCGCAGGCACCGACAGGCCGAACATTCCGGCGAACTCATCCAGCGGCATTTTCTGTCCGTTCAGGGTGACCTGGCCTTCGGCATACTGCAGGCTGGAGGTGATGGCGTTATTCTCCATGGCGGTGATGCGGAACATCTGTCCCATCGCCGCCAGGCCTTTGACCTGCTGATCCGCAAGCTTCGCCGCGTCAGCCGGCTGATAGCCTTCGAGACCCGCAATCTGGGTCATAAATTCGGTCGCCATCTCTACCGGAACGACCAGCTTGCCGTCCAGAGACTTCACGCTGCGGTCAATCTCGTCGGCCAGGGTTTGCGCCGGCGCGGTAACCACGGTTGGATCTTTCAGCAAAATTGAGAGATTAAAGGTGCTTTCGCCCTTCGCGTTGCGCCAGCTCAGCGGGGCGATGGTCAGCGACGGGCTGCCCTTCAGCAGCACCGGCAGCGCCTTAAAGAAGGTCTCGGTCAGCGCCTGCTGGTAAAGCTCCGGATTCTGCGCCAGCTCCGGCTTCGCCATCAGCGACTGCGCTTCGCTATTGTACTGCTGGCTAAACTGGTGCCACGCCTGGCCGTCGAGATTATCCAGCTTCACGGTCAGCTTGCCGCTGCCCAGATCCTTGTTCTGCAGCTTGAGGCTGTTAACGGTGTAATCAAGCTGGCTGTTGATGCCCTTGCCGTCTTCGGTCAGCGTCGATTTGCCGTCGATATTCATCCCTTCCAGCAGGGCCAGCTCTTTGCCTTCGACGCCAATCGCCAGCTTCTCAAGAGACACTTTTTGCTTGCCGATGCGCTCGTTAAAGCTGGTCATCTCGGTGGCGCCGTCGGTTTTCAGATTGCTGAAGTTCAGCTGTACTTTCTGGTTGTACTCGTTGACCGCGTTGATCTGGCCGCTGCCCGCTTCACCGGTCAGCGCGATCGCCTTGCCGTCACGATCGGCATTGAGCTGGAACTGACCGCCGCTAAAGGTAACCTTTTCGTCGCCTTTGCTGTAATCCAGGGGCTTCAGATCGATAGCCGACCGGCTGTCGCCGCTG
The DNA here is from genome assembly GCF_030078455.1 of Klebsiella sp. Ech2A. Taxonomy (NCBI): domain Bacteria; kingdom Pseudomonadati; phylum Pseudomonadota; class Gammaproteobacteria; order Enterobacterales; family Enterobacteriaceae; genus Klebsiella; species Klebsiella sp. Ech2A. The sequence goes on from NZ_JAQGFU010000070.1 coordinate 19,230, forward strand.
TAGGCAATCAGGGTGTCGATGGTAAACGGCGTGCTGCCTTTAGCGATATCAAACAGCGCCTTACTGGCTTCGTTGTTGACCAGCGTGGTTTTGACCGACGCCATCGACGGGCCAAAGTGCCCGCTCTTCAGCGCCGCCAGCGGGAACGGCCCGTGGCTGACGACTTCGTCAAAAACCAGGGGCTGTCCGGCAGCGAGCCAGCTGCTCTCTTTGCCCGCGGCCGGCTTCACAACCAGCTGCAGGTGGCTGCTGAACAGGCCGCGCTGATAGTTCTGCCAGCCCAGCTCCAGCCCGGCTTCCGGAGCGCTGTTTTGTAGCTGAGCATTCGCCTGCTGTACCACCTCGGCGATCCGGCTTTCCAGCTGCTTGCCCGTATACCAGGAGCCTCCGGTCCAGACCACGCCCAGGGCCACGATAATTCCTGCTGCGACCAGCGATTTCTTCATAGTATTTGTCCATAAATAAAACCAGGCGCAAGAAGCCGCCTGGTTGTGCTGTCATGATGGGTCAAAGTCTAGCAAGAGCGGCTAAAAACTTCAGTAACTTACTGGAGCTTATTGAAGACGCGCGCCAGGCGGCCGCTGCCGCTCACCGTGACCGGCGATTCATCGCTGGCAATAAACGCCGACTCGCCGGGCTTCAGGGTCAGAGCCTGCTCGCCTTTGCGGACCGTCGCTTCGCCTTCGACGCAGAAAATAATCGCGGCGCTCTGCTGGGCGAGGGTGGACTCCTGTGCCGACAGCGCGTGCAGGGAGAAGGCAAAGTCATCGACCGGGATCGGGAAGTCCAGCTCGTTGCCGTGCTGCTGCGGCTGCGTCAACAGCTCGGCGGCCGGTTTGGCTTCGAACTTAACGTTGGCAACCAGCTCCGGAATATCGATGTACTTCGGCGTCAGGCCGGCGCGCAGCACGTTATCCGAGTTGGCCATCACTTCCAGCGCCACGCCCTGCAGGTACGCGTGCGGCGTTTCCGCAAACAGGAACATGGCATCGCCAGGGTTCAGCTTGACCACGTTGAGCAGCAGAGGAGAGAACAGGCCGCTATCGTCCGGATAGAACTCGGCGATCAGGCGAATGGTCTGCCAGGGTTCGCCCTGTTCGGCGTCGAGCGCCGACTGCAGGACGCTTAAGGCGTGAGATTTTTCCTCGCCCTGCATATTCAGCAGGCTGGCGAACAGCTGGCTTAAGCGTTCAGCATCCGGGCTGCTGAGAAACTCGCCGATCGCCGGATGGGCGCTGGCAACCGGCTGCAGAAGCGCGGCGATTTCCGCAAATTCGCGGAAGGCGTTCATGGCGAGGAACGGCGTCAGGGCAAAAACCAGCTCCGGCTTGTGGTTCGGATCCTTGTAGTTGCGCTCTGCGGCAGCAAGTGGGATCCCGGCGGCATTCTCTTTGGCAAAGCCAATTTCAGAGGCCTGCTTATTCGGGTGCACCTGAATCGACAGCGGCTGGGCGGCGCACAGCACTTTGAACAGGAACGGCAGCTCGCCGAAGCGCTCGGCGACCTTGCTGCCGAGCAGGCTGGCTTTATCGCTCTCGATAAATTCGCGCAGCGAGCGCGGGCTGCCGCCGGCATCGAGGATCTGTGAACTACTTTTCGGGTGCGCGCCCATCCACAGCTCCGCCATCGGCAGATTGTTGGGGTTAGCAATTCCATAAAGTTCGGTTAATGCGGTGTGACTTCCCCAGGCATAGTTCTGTACTGAGTTAATGAGCTTCTGCATTCTCAATCCCTGTTTCCACTTGATAGTAATCGCTCTATTAAACCAGTAAACGCCTGAGAATCAACTGCAGAAAGAAAAAGTCGACCTTGTCTCAGTTTTTGTTAAAAAATTGTGTAAAATCGATCGACTCGCTTTTCTACAGGCAAATGGAGTGTCTGCCTGAAATATAATCAGCCAAGCAGTAAGTGAGAGCACAATGTCGAATAAACCGTTTGTTTATCAGGATCCTTTTCCCCTCAAAAAGGATGACACCGAGTATTATCTCCTCAGCAGTGACCACGTCTCCGTTAGCGAATTCGCCGGTCAGGAAGTCCTTAAAGTTGAACCCCAGGCGCTAACCCTGCTGGCCCAGCACGCCTTCCACGACGCCTCCTTTATGCTGCGTCCGGCGCATCAGCAGCAGGTGGCTGATATCCTCAGCGACCCGGAAGCCAGCGAAAACGACAAATACGTCGCCCTGCAGTTCCTGCGTAACTCCGATATCGCCGCTAAGGGCATTCTGCCGACCTGCCAGGACACCGGCACCGCCCTAATTACCGGC
>NZ_JAQGFU010000071.1:0-21484 GCF_030078455.1 Klebsiella sp. Ech2A
CCGGGTTGGTCTGGGCGCCGGTGCCGGTGATGCTCCCCGGCGAGCGCACCAGTACCGAAGATGAGCCGGCGAAAAGCCTCTACGCCACCCTGCCGGCAAGCGATCGCCTCCCCGGCGTGCTCGATAGCTCGCTGATGGTAGGCTACGTCTGGGCCGATGAACCGCGCGCCACCGCCGCCGCCATTTTTACCGGCACCGACCTGAAGGTGTTGAAACAGCAGGCGGAGAAGCTGGCGCAGTCCTACTGGGACGCGCGCGAAGAGTTTGTCTTCGGCTGCCGTACCGGCAGCGTGGCGGAGTGCGTGAAGGAGGCCATCGCCAGCCCGACGGCGCCGGTTATTCTGGCGGACTCCGGCGATAACCCCACCGGCGGCGGCGTGGGCGATCGCGGCGACGTGCTGGCCGAGCTTCTGCGCCAGAATGCCGGCAATACCCTGGTCGCAGGCATTGCCGATGCCCCGGCGACCCAGGCCGCGTTTCGCGCCGGCGTTGGTGCAGAGCTTGAGCTGACCGTTGGCGCGCAGCTCGACCCGGCTGGCGAAAGCGTCAGCGCACTCTTTACCGTGAAGCATCTTCTGCCCGCGGGCGCGCACGGTAGCGCTAACCAGGCCGTTTTGCAGGTGGCCGGCATCACCGTGGTGGTCGCCGACCGTCGTCGCCCCTATCACGATCTCGCCGATTTTAGCGCGCTAGGCTTAGACCCTCGCCGGGTGCAGATTCTGGTGGTCAAATCGGGCTATCTGTCGCCGGAGCTGGCGCCGCTGGCCAACCCCAACCTGATGGCCCTTTCCGAAGGGGTAGTCGATCAGGATATCGAGCGCGTGCCGCGCCGGCGGATGCTCACCCCGACCTGGCCGTTCACCGGCACGCTTGAGTTCACGCCGCAGGCGTTCGTTTCCGCCAGAGCCCCTTTTTCCGGGGAGTGCTGATTGATGAATACCCCGACGCCTTCTCCGGTGCTGAGTGTAGATAATCTGTCGGTCTCGTTTCGCCGCGGCGACAGCTGGCAGAAAGTGGTGCGTAATATCAGCTTTACCCTTAATCCGGGCGAAACGCTGGCCATTGTCGGCGAATCGGGTTCGGGGAAAAGCGTCACCGCGATGGCGATTATGCGCCTGCTGTCATCGCGCAACAGCCTCACGGAGGGCAGCGTGAGCCTCGGCGGCAGGTCGCTGCTGGCGCTGCCGGAGGAGGAGATGCGCCGCATCCGCGGCGCCGAGGTGGCGATGATTTTCCAGGAGCCGATGACCAGCCTCAATCCCGCCTTTACCATCGGGCAGCAAATCGCCGAAGTCTTTATTCATCACCAGGGATTATCCAAACGCGAGGCGAAGCGCCAGGCCATTGCCCTGCTGGAGAAGGTCCGCATTCCCCACGCCGCGCAGCGCTACGACGAGTATCCGCATCAGTTTTCCGGCGGCATGCGCCAGCGCGCCATGATTGCGATGGCGCTGGCCCTCAGGCCTAAGCTGCTGATTGCCGACGAGCCGACCACCGCCCTCGACGTGACGATTCAGGGGCAGATCCTCGATCTGATTAAAACGCTGCAGGCGGAAAATAACACCGCGGTGCTGTTTATTACCCACGACATGGGCGTGGTGGCGGAAACCGCGGATCATACGCTGGTGATGTTCCGCGGCGATACGGTGGAGTGCGCGCCAACCCCGGGGCTATTTTCCGCCCCCCGGCAGCCCTACACCCGCGCGCTGCTGGCCTCGGTGCCGGCGGCCGGTGAAATGACGGCCGTTAGCGCCCCGTGCCGGTTCCCGTCGGTGGATTTACAAACCGGCGAAACCCGGCGCTATCCGCCCGAGGCCGCGCTACCCGACCGCTCGCAGCCGCCGCTGCTGTCGGTAAAGAATCTGGTGACCCGCTTCCCGGTTAAGCGCGGTTTTTTCAATCAGCTGGCCGGCCATATTCACGCCGTGGAGAACGTCAGCTTCGATTTGTGGCCGGGAGAGACGCTCTCGCTGGTGGGCGAATCGGGCTGCGGAAAATCGACCACCGGGCGCAGCCTGATCCGCATGATTCAGGCGCAGTCCGGCGACGTGACGCTCAATGGCTACAGCGTCCTGCAGGCCGATCGGGCGCAGCAAAAGCGCCTGCGTCAGGATATGCAGATGATTTTCCAGGATCCCTTTGCCAGCCTCAACCCGCGGCTGAAGATCCAGGAAACGCTGATTGAGCCGCTGCTGGAAAACGGGCTGGCCACGCGCCAGCAGGCGCTGGCGCGCTCGCAGGAGCTGATTGAAAAGGTCGGGATGAGCGTGTCGGTGCTGAACCGCTATCCGCACGAGTTCTCCGGCGGCCAGCGTCAGCGTATCTGCATCGCCCGGGCGCTGGCGATGAACCCGAAGGTGATTATTGCCGATGAGTCGGTATCGGCGCTGGACGTGTCGGTGAAGGCGCAGGTGGTCAACTTAATCATCGAACTGCAGCGCACCATGCAGATCGCCTTTCTGTTTATCTCGCACGACATGGCGGTTATCGAGCGCATCAGCCACCGGGTGGCGGTGATGTATCTCGGCGAAATCGTTGAAATTGGTCCGCGTCAGGCGATTTTCACCCACCCTCAGCACCCGTATACGCAAAAGCTGATCGCGGCAATTCCGAAGACCGATCCCGCGCGCCGCCATCTGCTGCGCGAAGGCAGTAACGACGAGCTGCCGACGCCGTTTCGCGATAAGGCCTGGCAGCCCCCCGCCCGCACCTATGAACAGGTTGGCCCCCAGCACTGGGTGATGCGCTAGCCTCCCTGCCCGCAGGCCCTCTTGCGAGGCGCCTGCAGGGGCGGTAATCAGAACCTGTAGTTCATGCTCAGCGAAACGCTGCGCGGCTCCCCGTACACCGCGGAATCATCGAGGTAGGAGTAATATTCACGATCGAAGAGGTTGTTGATATTGGCCTGCACGCTAAGCTGTTTCGTTAGCTGATACTGCGTGAACAGGCTCACCAGCGGGTAGCTGCCCTGATACAGGCGCTGCGTTTCGCCGTCCGGCCCGCTGACGTCTTTGTAGACCCGATTCTGCCAGGTTGCCCCGCCGCCGACGGTCAGCTCGGGCAGCGCCGGGATACGATAGCGCGTGAAGAGCTTGAGCTGGGTTTGCGGCGCAAAGCTGTTATAGCGGCCGCTGCTGTCGGTGGCGACGTAGCGCGTGGCGCTGAACGTCAGCTGCATATGGTCGCTGACCGCGCCGTTAACCTCCAGCTCCGCCCCTTTGCTGACCGCGCCCTTTGCCGCGCGATAGGCCTGCTCGCTGGAGCCGTTAACAAACTCGCCGCTTACCGCCTCGGGTGCATTCTCCTGCTCAATGCGGAAGATGGCGAAGCTGGTGGTCAGCCGGCTATCCAGCCAGTCGGCCTTCAGCCCGGATTCGTAGTTCTTCCCGGTTATCGGCGCCAGCCATCCGCCGTCCGCCGAGCGCTTGGTCTGCGGGGAGAAGATTGAGGTATAGCTGGCGTATGCCGACAGGCTCTCGGTGATGTCGTACACCACGCCGCCGTACGGCGTGACGTTGTATTTACGCATATCGCCGCTGCTGCCGTTGGCGCTGTACTGGGTGTAGCGCGCGCCGAGGATCAGCGATAGCGGGTCGGCGAGCGAGAACCGGGCGGCGGTATAGGCCGATTTCTGCCGCACGATATCATCCGCATTCAGATACCAGTCGCCCCACTCCGGCTGCGCCACGCTGCCGTTCCAGTGGTTATTAAAGACCCCGATCTGCTCGCTATCCATCGGCCCGTCCTGGCTAAAGCTGGCGTTATGCTGGCGGCTATAGTTCGCGCCGGCCATCAGCTGATGCTGGCGACCCAGCAGCTCAAACGGCCCGCTGGCGTAGGCGTCGAAGGAGTCGAGGGTTCGCTTGCCGCGATCCTTGCTTCCCCAGCCGCTGGCCCCCTCGCCGGTATCGGCATCGGGATTCCCCATCACATACAGCAGCGTGTCGTTCAGCGTCTGTTCGCCGTGGGTGCCGTTGAAGCGGAATGACCAGCCGTTATCCCACTCCTGCGTCAGGCTGGCAAATACCTTGCGGGATTCAATCGCGTAGCGCGTCCAGTCCGCCGCGGTGTTGGTGCTGCGGTCGTAGTGGGTCCGCGAACCGTCGCTATACAGGCTGGGGAGCCCGCCCCACGTCGGATTGCCGGTATTCGACTTCTGATAGTCCCAGCCCAGCGACAGGTGGGTGCTATCCGTCAGGTCGGCATCCACGACGCCGTAGAGAAACTTTTTGCTCTTATGGTAGCGGTCCAGCCAGCTATCCTGATCCTGATAGCCGGCAATCACCCGCCCGCGCACGCTGCCGTCGGCATTGAGCGGAGCCGACAGGTCGCCCACGTAGCGCTGCTTATTCCAGCTGCCGTAGCTGGCGCTCACGTTCCCGGTCAGGGTTTTGCTGTCCGCCTTTTTACGCACCATATTCACCGTGGCGCCGGGGTCGCCCGCGCCGGTCATCAGGCCGGTCGCGCCGCGAACGATTTCGATGCGATCGTAAATAGCGGTATCTTCCTGCGCATCGCCGTAGTTCCAGGCATCCCCTAGCGAGGTGGGAATATCGTCGTAAGCGAAGCTGGTGACTTCAAACCCGCGCGAATAGTAATACGAACGCTCGCTGTCGATCTGCTGCGAGGAGACGCCGGTCGCGTTGGTCAGCACATCGTCGATGGTCTGTAGATTTTGATCCTTCATCCGCTGCTGGGTCACAATGGTGACCGACTGCGGCACATCGCGGGGCGCCAGCAGCATCTTCGTCCCCGCACGGGTGGTTTTGGCCGCGTAGTCCTGCTGCTCTTCGGACGCGCTTCCCGCACTGCCGTAGACCACCATATCCTGCTGCGTTCCGGCCGCCGCGCCTTCATCCTTCTCCGCCGCCTGCGCGGGGTGGGCAAAGGCCTGGATCGCCAGCGCCAGCAGTGAAACGGTAAATGGTTTAGATAAACTTTGTGCCGGCGGTCTACCGCCCGTGCCCCTGTCGTTGAAAAACATAAATTTTCCCATCAAGAATTATTATTGTGAGTGGCGTTATCTCGCCCGCCGCCGCGCTGAGAAACTGCGCTTTGCCAGCAGGTTGATGACGGCATACGGCGCGAGAAAACAACAAATGAGAATGGGAATAGTAATTATTTGCCTTATTTATCGCAGGCTATTTTGTCAGTTAAATGTAAGAAAATGTATACGTTTTGTAAATCAACAACCTGGCGCTAGCGCGGGGCGGTTCTGCCGCCGGGCTGCCCCAGAACGCGCGTAGAAATAGCCGCTTCGTCGGCGATCCTCACGCCGGTTCAGGCGCTCAGCGCGGCGCCGGTACCCGGGATGATTTGCGCCCGCAGCATAAATGATTATGATTCTCATTCTTGTTTTTACGTTTCCGCCGCGGTTTGCCCCGGCGGGAGTGCTTTATCCAATGATGGGGTTCAGAATGAAATCGTTGTTTGGCCCGCGTAAATCAGCGCTGTGCGCTGCGCTTCTCTCCGCGTTAACCCTGACGGCATGGCAGGCTTCGGCCGAGGCCACGCCGCCCGCCAAAGCGCCGGCGTCACTAACCCAGCGGACGCTGGGGGATGGTTTGTACGAGATGGCCTATTTACCGGCGCAGAGCGCGCTCGTTGTCGCCAGCGCCCAGGGATTTAAAGCGGTTAACGGCGGCATGATCTACCGTCTGGATCCCACCACGCTGGCGACCCGGACGGAAACCCATACCGATTTGAAGAACTTCGGCATGGCGGTTGCGGATGACGGCAAGGCGTTCTACACCACCAACTCGCTGGACGGCGGGGTATCCAAAGTGGATGCGCAAAGCGGTAAGGTGCTACAGCGCCTGATGTTCGTCGGTCAGGATAAGGACGGCGACCCTATCGGCGCCCGTGAAGTGCTGTTCCACAATAACCAGCTGTTTATTGGCCGCGTGGCCGATCCGGGTTTTATCTCCATCGTGGATGCGCAAACCATGACCCTCAAAGGGCGCATTGATAACGCCGGGAAGTGGGTGACGGGGCTTATCTACTCCCCGCACACCGATCGCATTTATGCGGCAAACGGCGGCGGTGAAATTCTGGTGATTAACCCGGCCAGCCACAAAATTGAGCAGCGCTGGACGCCGGGCGACGGCAAAGAGTACCTGTTCCTCAATCTGGCGGAAGATCCGGCCACCGGCCGCCTGTTTGTCACCGATGATTCTAAGGCCAAAGCGACGCTGGTCTTTGATGAGCGTACGGGTAAGGTGATTAAGCGTATCGACGGCGATGCGCTGGGTATTAAGTTCAGCGCGAAGCGCAACGAGATTTATATCAGCCAGCGCGAATCGAAGAAGGTGCTCCAGCTGGATGCCACCACCTATGCGCTGAAAAACGCCTGGTCGTTCGCCAGCCATCCGAACAGCCTGCTGCTCTCCCCTGACCAGGAGACCCTGTACGTCAGCATCAAGCAGGACTTCAACGAGGATAACTCCACTAAGGGCCCGGACAGCGTCGCCCGCATTAAGCTCAACTGAGTTTTCGCCGCGCCGCGCGCGACCCGGGCCAGGTAAAGAAACGCCGGGCCTCCGCCGCAATCAGCGCCCCGAAGCCCGAAAAACAAAACCGGCCGCCAGGGATGGCGGCGCCTTCCCCCTTCACGCTTCCCCTCTTCACGCTTCATCGCTTTAGCCGACGCGGGATTTCTTTTGCCGCAAAATGCTGTATTATGCGATTTATTGCAGCAATTTGCAGGATTGAAGACCGTGCACAAAACCGCCAGACAAAAATACCTTCTGGATATCATTAGCGAAAATGGCCAGGTCAGCATCAGCGAGCTGGTCGACAGGCTGCAGGTTTCCGCGGACACCGTTCGCCGCGACCTGACCGACCTGGAAAAGCAGGGGCTGGCGCAAAAGAATCACGGCGGCGCTATCGCCCTCGACCTGTCGGCGATGAACCGCCAGGGCAGAAACGCCCTGCTGCCGAAGACCAAGCAGCGGCTGGGCAAAATGGTGGCGGAGAAAATTCCCGCCGGCTCGACGATCTTTTTAGATGCCGGCAGCACCGTGCTGGCCGTCGCCAGCCACATCAAGGGGCCAATGACCGTCATCACCACCTCTTTAGACATCGCCCAGCACTTCAGCGACCGGGCGGATATTCAGCTGATCCTGCTCGGCGGCAGATGGGATATGCAGCAGCGCCTGTTTGCCGGCAGCGCCACCCTCGCGCTGCTCGCGCGCTATCGGGCTGATATCGCCATTCTCGGCGCCTGCGCGCTGCATGCGCAGCTGGGCTTAAGCGCCAGCCAGGAGGCCGACGCCGAGATCAAGCGCGCCATGCTGGCGGCCAGCGCCGAGTGCTGGCTGGTTGCCGACCATATGAAGCTGAACCACTGCGAGCCTTATCGGGTCGCCGGATTAGCAGAAATTCATCAGCTATTTTTAGATACGGCCTGGGAAGACGCCGGGGACGACATTTCAACGCGCATCAACATTGCTGACGCTCAATAACGTGGAGAGAATAATGAACAAAGTTATCGCCGGTGACGGTAAGAACATTAATATTGCGCTGATCGGTTATGGATTCGTGGGCAAAACCTTCCATGCGCCGCTGATCCGCTCGATTGACGGCCTGAAGCTGGCCGTCGTCGCTTCTCGCGATGAAGAAAAGGTTAAGCGCGACATCCCCGACGTCACCGTTATCGCCTCACCCGAAGAGGCGATTCAGCACCCGGATATCGATCTCGTGGTGATCGCCTCCCCTAACGCCACGCACGCCCCGCTCGCCAAACTGGCGCTAAACGCCGGCAAGCACGTGGTCGTTGATAAACCTTTTACCCTCGATATGCAGGAAGCTCGCGAACTTATCGCCCTGGCGCAGGAGAAGCAGCTGCTGCTCTCGGTGTTCCACAACCGCCGCTGGGACAGCGACTTCCTCGGGATCAAGCAGGTTATTGAGCAGGGGCTTATCGGCAACGTGAAGCACTTTGAGTCGCATTTCGACCGCTTCCGCCCGGAAGTTCGCGTGCGCTGGAGAGAGCAGAACGTGCCGGGCAGCGGCCTGTGGTTTGATTTAGGCCCGCACCTGATCGATCAGGCCCTGCAGCTGTTCGGCCTGCCGCAGTCGGTGCAGGGCAATATCGCCACCCTGCGCCAGGGCGCGGAGATCAATGACTGGGCGCACGTGGTCTTAAATTACCCTCAGCATAAGGTCATTCTGCACTGCAGCATGCTGGTCGCCGGCGGCAGCGCGCGCTTTACCGTTCACGGTGACCAGGGCAGCGCGGTCAAACAGAAAGCCGACCAGCAGGAGAGCCAGCTGCTGGCGGGCGTCATTCCCGGCAGCGCAGGCTGGGGCCAGGATGACGATAGCCTGAGTATTTTTGACGCGCAATCACAGGTTCAGGAAGTGGGTGCGCCGCAGGGCGATCAGCGTCAGTACTACATCAGCGTGCGCGATGCGCTCACCGGCAAGATTGAAAACCCGGTGCAGCCGCTGCAGGCGCTCGCCGTTATGGCGGTGCTGGAAGCCGCCGTTCTCTCCGCAGAAACCGGCACGCTGCAGACGTTAGCGCTCACCGCCGACGAGCTGGCCGCGCTGAAATAATCCTCGTATAAACATGGCCTGCGGCTACGCAGGTCATGCCCTTCCCCCGGCTTCAGCCCAGGGCTTCGTTTTCCAGCACGATCGCCATCGTTTTCAAATAATGCGCCGTCGCCAGCGCGATATTGCGATCCAGCGCGGCCTGCAGCAGCAGCTCGTTGGTCGCGCCGTGGATGCCCCGACGGCCTATTTGACGACCGGCAAATCGGCGTAGCGGGTCGTATAGCCGGGCGATAGCATCTCACGCTTCATCGCCCAGCTTTTTTGCATGCCCTGCCCGGCAAACCACACGCTGCCGCGCCCCGAGCGATTCAGGCTATCCACCACCTGCATCAGCGCGGCGCTGTTCGCCTGCGGCTGATACTCATCAAACAGGTTGAGCTGCGCCACGCCCTGACTGAAGAAATCACCCAGCATGATGCCGGCTTTCATATAGCGAAAGCCGTCCTTCCACACTCTGTCCAGGGCGTGAATAGCGACGCGAATAATGTCCCGGGTATCGTCGGAGGGCGTTGCCAGCCGCCCGCTGGCCTGGGGAGCGTAGAAGGCTTCATTCTCGGCGTGCGGGCTGGTCCGCATAAAGACGCTAACCGCGCGGCAGTACTGCTTCTCTACCCTGAGCTTTTCCGCCGCGCGTTCAGCATAGGCGCAAACCGCCTGATGCATATCGTTATATTGGGTAATACGGTGGCCAAACGAACGGCTGCAGATAATCTGCTGTTTGGTCGGCGCAAACTCATCCGTCTGCAGGCAGGATTCCCCCCGCAGCTCACGCACCGTACGCTCCAGCACGACGTTAAAGTGCTTACGCATCACCCAGGTAGAACTGTCGGCAAGCTGCAGCGCGTTTTCGATACCCATCAGCTCCAGCTTTTTTGCGATCCGACGGCCCACGCCCCAAACTTCATGCACCGGCACCAGAGCGAGCAGCTTACGCTGGCGATCGCGATTCGATAATTCAACCACGCCGCCGGTTTTGCGCCACGTTTTAGCCGCGAAATTCGCCAGCTTGGCGAGCGTTTTAGTCGGCGCGATGCCAACCCCAACCGTGAGTCCGGTATGCTTCAGGACCCGAGCGCGCATTTGCTGGCCGAAGGTCTCAAGCGGCATATAGCTGGAAATACCGGCTAAATTAACGAAGGCCTCATCGATGGAGTAGATTTCAATCGCCGGCGCCATCTCCGTTAGCGTCATCATCACCCGGTGGCTGAGATCGGCATAGAGCGCGTAGTTCGAGCTAAAAACGGCCACCTGCAAACGCTGCAGATCGTCTTTAATTTTGAAATAAGGGGCCGCCATGGGGATACCCAGCGCCTTTGCCTGCGCCGAGCGTGAAATAATACAGCCATCGTTATTTGACACCACCACCACCGCTTTTCCCTGCAGGTCTGGCCGGAAAACGGTTTCGCAGGAGGCGTAGAAGCTGTTGACATCAACAAGCGCGAACATGTCGGTGTGATTTTAAGCTGAAGGTGACCACGCCGAATATTTGCAGCTCCTCTCCCGGCTGGCAGACAACGGGGGAATAGCTGAGGTTACGCGGTATAAGCTGAAGGACAGGACGGGTTTGCAGCTCCTTGACGGTAAACTCGCCGGCTACGGCAGCAATCACAATATCGCCATGCTCCGCGGTCAGCGAGCGGTCAACCACCAGCAGGTCGCCATCATCAATCCCGGCCCCCGTCATTGAATCACCGCTCACCCTGACAAAGTAGGTCGCGTTTGGGTGCCTGATGGCCAGCTTATTCAAATCAAGGGTATCTTCGACATAGTCCTGGGCCGGGCTGGGAAATCCGCAGGGAACAAGATCGCGAAACAGCGGCACCAAAAACTGTGGCGACGGCTCAACCGGCTTGTAGAACGTCAACATAAACTCACCTGGTATAATTACTGTATTTATATACAGTATTAATAAATCATCCGGGTTAATCAAGCCGCTAATGCTCCGTTATTACGAAGGCCTTGAAGTTCGGCAGTATTTAGACAGATACTGCGCCTCGCCGCGCCCGGCGGCGTTAAAAATAACGCGTCTCTGGCAATCTCACGCGATTCGTAGCAGGATAGATGCTGCAATCAGCGCGTTATGGTGAGGCACCATAACCCCAAACTATGGCGATTCGTCCGACATACTGAACGGGAGATTCTTATGTACTACACGTTAGGAGATACCACCCTCCACTTTTATCGCTATCAGTGCCGTTTCTACGTTGCCCACTGGGATGGCGGCAACGTAATGACCGACAAGTTCAGGCAGTTCATCGAGCTGATTACTGAAAAAACGGGCATTGACGCGAAGAGCGTCGAGGCGGTTGCGCGAGACTATTTTAACAACGTCGACTAACGGTTGTTCAGTCGCTGAATAACCGACCACCGCTTATTACGTACATGCCCTGTGCTGGCCGGCTGGCGAGGCGGAAAACGCGCGCGGTTCTTCCTCTCGCCTTGACACTGTACAAAAAAACAGTATAACTACTGCCTACCGTTACAGGAGCCAAAGCATGTTTGTAGAACTGGTTTATGACAAAAGAAATTTTGAAGGGTTAGCCGGGGCCAGAGAGACCATTATGGCTGAACTCACCAAACGTATTCACCGCATTTTTCCTGAGGCCGACGTTCGCGTTAAGCCGATGATGACGCTGCCCGCAATCAATACGGATGCCAGCAAGCATGAAAAGGAGCAGATCAGCCGCGCCGTTCAGGAGATGTTTGAAGAAGCGGATATGTGGATGACCGCAGACGAATAAGCCGGGCCGCCGCGTTGATATCAACAGCGTTTTTTCAGGGGCCGGCGTTAGCATTACCCAATACGGTTCCCTGGATATCAATTTGTCCTGCAAACACTTTCCCCGGGCACCGGCGCTCACCGCCGGCCGTTTAAATACGCTATCCTGTTCATCAGACTTAAATTTATCCGCGGCCAGGGAAACAAACTGCGTCATCAACACCAGCTACAAACTGACTCCGTGAATATTAAGTAATTTTATATTCACAATCTGAATAAAATGAAACCCACTGCAGATTATCCTGACCATGGCGGCTGAGGAATGACTCCCGTCGTGCCCATAACCATTTTTTACAGGCAGGTTTGCCGCAAAAGATTCAGGCAACGGCCGGCAGGTAGCCCAGGCGTTACCGCCCGGCAGCCCTTTTACCTCCGCTACGCTTTTCATTCGTCGGCGAGCCAATGTTTCTAAATTTTTTCAGCCAGTTAGTCCATTAAAACGACGCGGATAATGCTCCCTTTTGGCCCGAACGGCCCAAACTCTCCCCAGCATCTTTAAGCAAAATAGCGGCAATTAATTGAAACATTATGCTACATAGCTGCGGATACATCGATATAAAAATCCAAAACCCATTCACGGGCATCATTAAAAAATCTTTTTTGATAACCATGTAAAATATTTCATTAGGATTTTTCTTACGGCGAGAGTAAATTTCTTCGCATAAAAGCAAGAATATCCATAAATTTCTCGGGGAATAAATGCGTATGGCGAATTTACTCTTTTTAGCACTGGCGGTCGCACTGCTCCTGGTCGCCGTTTTTTCTCTTATTTCGTATATAAGAGATCGCAAGAAACAAAAGTTTACCTTCAAGAAAAGACGCTAGCGGTAACAACGTTAGGGGGACGAACAGGCGTTGAGTCCCTTTAACCTACGCAGCCGGGCGAGCACAGGGACCACTCTTCACGGTATCTATTTGAAATAGCTTAAATAGCCTGAATTATTATACTGAGGCCAGGTTTCGGGAAACGAGAAATATTATTGTTGCATCACGTCAGGCCATCGCATCCCGAACGGGTTCTGTTTATTTGCGGAACTATTGCTCAGATACGCAGTCTGATTACCGTCTGTATAAAACTATCGAGACTGCTGTGACCACACTTATGATTGTTGTAACAACGCTTGCCGTGCTTAGTCTGTTCGTATTGAGCCTGGCAAAAGTTGGAATCGCTGTATCCAATAACCCCGACGAGTTCTGATTGCTCTTCGGGCCATCGTCAAATCTCCGGACTTCCTGTCGCTGATCCTACATACCGCACGTCAGCGATTATCGTTTTTCCGTAGCGCCGCCCTCTTCTTTGCAGAACCCTCTCCTTTGCAGCGCTTTACCGCCGCGGGTGTCCGGCTCTCCCTTACGCTGCCGTAACCTCTCCCCGAGCCGTCACCCGGAGGCGCTGACGCGCTGGCCGAGGAGACGGCCGGCATACCTACTTCTTCTTCCGCTTACGCCGATACTTACGCTTAAATTTAAGATCGATGGCAAAAATAACCACGATAACACCGACAAGCCATAACAGGGTGGCACCAGTTTCAGCAACGTTCACAACGTCCCTTTTATCTATCACTTAATGTTATGGGTAACATTAAGAACCATATAAAACCAGTAAGCAATCGTTTTCGTTACAATTGTATGGCGAATAAATGACGAAATGTCGCATCCGCGAGCAACGGGTCAGAAATCAGCCATCGCCGGATGGAATGAAGCTCCCAGGACAGAGATTGACGGTTCGCATTCCCTCTTCTACCAGGCTATATCTTAGACACCTTTATGCGTACAGGAGTGATGATGGTGAGCAAGAAGATTCTGATGCTGGTGGGCGACTACGCCGAAGATTACGAAACGATGGTGCCGTTTCAGGCATTGCAGATGATTGGTCATCAGGTTGACGCGGTGTGCCCCGATAAAACCAAAGGTGACTACATCATGACGGCGATCCACGATTTTGACGGTGCCCAGACCTATAGCGAAAAACCCGGCCACCGCTTTGTTCTTAACGCCGACTTTTCCGCAGCGAAAGAACAAGATTACGACGCGCTGCTGATCCCCGGCGGACGGGCGCCTGAATATCTGCGCCTGAATGAGGAGGTGCTCAAGCTGGTGCAGGCGTTTGACCGCGCGGGTAAGCCGATTGCCGCCGTTTGCCACGGCCCGCAGCTGCTGGCTGCGGCCGGCGTGCTAAAAGGACGTACCTGCAGCGCCTATCCGGCCTGTGCGCCGGAAGTTCGGCTCAGCGGCGGACACTATGCCGACATCGGTATCGATCAGGCGCACGTTGACGGCAACCTGGTCACCGCTCCCGCCTGGCCCGCGCACCCGCAGTGGCTGGCGAAATTTGCCGAAGTGCTGCAGCAGCAATAGGTTGAACCGACACGTCAACGCGGGCGAAGGCCGCTGGCAGGCGGTAATGGCGCGGTGAACAGCGCCATTACCGAATCACGATGAGATAACGAACTACGGGTGCTTGACGATATACATTGTCCGGCTATAGGCAACATCTTCCGGGTTGGTAATCGGATAGCCCTTCAGCCATGGCTTAATCAAACGTCCGTTGGTGTACTGATAAATTGGCGCAATAGGCGCTTTGGCCATGATAATCTTTTCCGCCGCGTTGTAATCGTCGTTGCGCGCTTTATCCGACGTCTCCTGCGCCGCCTGGGCTAAGATCTTGTCGTAGGTCGGATCGTTAAAGCGGGAGATATTACCGCTATGGGTTGAGGTCAGCAGCGACAGGAAGGTGGAAGGCTCGTTGTAATCCCCCACCCACGAGGCGCGAATCACGTCGAAATTACCGGTGTTTCGGCTATCGATATACGTTTTCCACTCCTGATTCTGTAGCTTGACGTCGACGCCGAGGTTTTTCTTCCACATTGACGCCACCGCGATGGCAATCTTCTGGTGGTTTTCCGAGGTGTTATACAGCAGCGTCAGCTGCAGCGGACGGCCAGGGCCATAGCCCGCCGCCTGCAGCAGCGCCTTGGCCTGCGCGTTCAGCTCGGCCTGGCTCATGCTCTCCGCCTGCGAAGGCTGCGGCGTAAAGCCTGCCGTTACGTCCGGGGTGAAGTGCCAGGCCGGCTTTTCGCCGGTTCCAAGCACTTTTTCCGCCATCAGGCGGCGGTCAATGGTCAGGCTCAGCGCCAGGCGCACGCGCTCGTCGGCGGTCGGCCCCTTCTGCGTGTTAAAGGCGTAGTAGTAGGTTCCCAGCTGCGGCGGGGTGTACACCTGCCCGGGAATATCTTTCAGCAATTTTTGGTACAGGTTTTTCGGGAAGGACTCGGTGATATCGATATCCCCGGCCAGGTAGCGCTTGGTCGCCGACGACTCCTGGTTAATCGGCATAAAGGTCACCTGCTGGATAACCGTTTTGCCATTATCCCAATAGTGGCTGTTAGGCACGACAACCAGCTTTTCGTTAACCACCCGGTCTTTTAACACGTAGGCGCCGTTGCCGATAAGGCTGCCCGGACGCGTCCAGTTAGCACCGCTCTCGACGTTCGCTTTCTGTACCGGATAAAACGCGAAGCTGGCCGTCAGATTGCTGAACCACGGCAGCGGCTTATCGAGCTGCACCCGCAGCGTGCGCGCATCTACGGCGGTAACCCCCAGCGTATCGACCGCGGCCTTACCGTCGATAATATTTTGCGCATTCGTTATGCCCGCCAGCGCGGCGAACCAGGCAAAGGGTGACGTCGTTTTCGGATCCACCAGGCGCTGCCAGCTGTAGACGAAGTCCTGCGCCGTAACCGGGGTACCGTCCGACCAGCGGGCGTCATCGCGCAGGGTAAAGGTCCAGGTCCGGTTATCGTTGCTCTGCCAGTGGGTCGCCACGCCGGGAATAAGGTTGCCCTTCGCGTCCTGATTGACTAAACCTTCAAAAAGATCGCGGATCACCTGAATTTCCGGCAGGCCCACGGCTTTAGCGGGATCTAATGAGGCCGGCTCATCTTTAATGTGCCGTACCAGTACCTGTTTCTCGGCTAAGACGGTTCCCGGAGGGACATCCGCCGCCCAGGCCAAAGATGAAACGCTGGCTAACCACAGCGCGCCGCATGTCAATGTGACAGGATACTTCATAAGATCCCCTTTAAAATAAAAAAACCAGAGCTGGCAGAAGAGTGATTATTTGTTTCATCACCTGAAATTGCAAACGGCTTATGATAGAAAATTGACGCGTACTCTGATTTCATCGTCCAGGGAAACTATTTGATTCCGGGGCGGTTTTACACAACACTGCTGAAAATAACCTGCTAACAGGATGCCCTATGCCCGTTTCTCGTCCCCGTACCCAGCGCGGCGCCTTTCCACCCGGCACCCAGCGCTACGGCCAGTCACATCTTGGCGCGCCGCTGCTGTGGTTCCCCGCGCCGCTGGCCGATAGCCGCAGCGGCCTGATCCTTGCCGGCACTCACGGCGATGAAAACTCGTCGGTGGTCACCCTCTCCTGCGCGCTTCGAACCCTGAAGCCCGAACTGCGTCGCCATCACGTCGTGCTGGCGGTCAACCCCGACGGCTGCCAGCTCGGGCTGCGCGCCAACGCGCGCGGTATCGATCTCAATCGTAATTTTCCCGCGGCAAACTGGAAAGAAGGGGAAACGGTCTATCGCTGGAACAGCGCGGCCGAGCAGCGCGACGTCGTGCTGCTGACCGGGGAGAAGCCCGGCTCGGAGCCGGAAACCCAGGCCCTGTGCCAGTTGATCCACCAGATCCACCCGGCGTGGGTGGTCTCGTTTCACGATCCGCTGGCCTGCATTGAGGATCCTGGCCACAGCGAGCTCGGCCGGTGGCTGGCCGACGCGTTCGCCCTGCCGCTGGTCGGCAGCGTCGGGTACGAAACGCCCGGCTCTTTCGGCAGCTGGTGCGCCGATATCGGCCTGCCGGGCATTACCGCAGAATTCCCGCCGATATCCGCCGACGAGGCCACGGAAACGTACCTGCCGGCGATGATCGACCTGCTACACTGGCACTCTCAAAGATGAAGAACGCCGGTGCTGAAATGCAGCGCCGGCTCCACGTCAACCGCCAGCCAGGTCGGGCCATCGAGATCGGCGAAACGCGCCAGCGGGGCCAGCGGCAGCGCCGCTGAAATCGCCCGCGAGGTGCAGAGCATGCAGCCGAGCATGCGCTCAAAGCCCTGCTGCTCCGCCTCCTGCGCGAGGAACAGCGCTTCGGTCAGACCACCGGTTTTATCGAGCTTGATATTCACCATCTCATAGCGCCCGCGCAGCCGCGGCAGGCTGTCGCGGGTGTGGCAGCTCTCGTCGGCGCAGACGGGCAGAGGATGAATAAAATTCTCCAGCGCCTCATCGGCGTCCGCCGGCAGCGGCTGCTCGAGCATCGCCACCCCGATATCGGCCAGCAGCTGGCAGCGCGCCGCCAGGCCATCGCTGTGCCAGGATTCATTGGCGTCAACAATCAGCGTGGCCTCCGGCACCGCGCTGCGAATGGCGATCAGCCGTTCGCTGATAAGGCGGTCGTCAAGCTTGACCTTCAGCAGGCGGGCGCCCTTTTCCCACAGCGCCGCGGCGCTGGCCGCCATCTGCTCCGGGGTGCCGATCACCACCGTCTGCGCCGTCACCACCCGGTTCGGCAACGCAACCCCCAGCAGCTGCGGAATGCTTTTGCCCACGCTACGCGCCTGCAGATCCCACAATGCGCAGTCGACGGCGTTGCGCGCCGCCCCCGCCGGCAGCAGATGCTGCAGCTGTTCGCGGGTCGCGCCGCTTTCCAGCTGCTCGCCGATCGTCAGGATTTGCGCCATCACCGAGGCAATGCTCTCCCCATAGCGAGGGTACGGCGTGCACTCCCCGACGCCCTTAACGCCATTCTCCTCCACCTCTACCACCACCACCTTCGCCTCGCTGCGGCTGCCGCGGGCAATCACAAACGGGGTATGTAGCGGCCAGGCTTCTTCGTACACTCGCAGGTTTCGCATTCCCGGGTTCCTCCAGGGGAAACGTTAAATAGGATTTGCCGTGCTGATAACGGATGTCATACACTACCCGTGACGTTAACTATATGTAAACAGGAAGATAAACATGTCACAAACCGTGCATTTCCAGGGCAACCCCGTTGCCGTTCAGGGTACCATTCCGCAGGCAGGCGCAGCCGCGCAGCCGTTTACGCTGGTCGCCAAAGATCTCTCCGACGTCGCGCTGAGCCAGTTCGCCGGCAAACGTAAAGTACTGAATATTTTCCCAAGCATCGATACCGGCGTGTGCGCGGCATCGGTACGTAAATTTAACCAACTGGCATCCGAGCTGAACAACACCGTTGTGCTGTGCGTCTCCGCCGATCTGCCGTTCGCTCAGTCCCGCTTCTGCGGCGCTGAAGGCCTGAACAACGTCGTCACCCTGTCCACCCTGCGCGCGCCGCAGTTCCTGGCTGATTACGGCGTTGCCATCTCCGCTGGCCCGCTGGCCGGCCTGGCCGCTCGCGCAGTGGTCGTTATTGATGAGAATGACCAGGTTGTTTACAGCCAGCTGGTGAATGAAATCACCGAAGAGCCGGACTACGATGCGGCCCTGGCTGCGCTGAAAGCGTAATCAGGCCTCTGCCCCGGACCGCGCGTCACGCCCGGCCCGCATGCTCTAAGCCCTCGTTTATCGGGGGCTTTTTTCTTTTCGCGGCGCATAGCGGGAGATAAACCGCGCAATCGCCGGACCGGTCAATAAGATGGTGAACAGGCGCAGGGTCTGCATCGCCATGATAAACGACATATCGGCTCGCGTTCCCGCCGCAATAATCGCCACCGTATCCAGGCCGCCGGGGCTGGTCGCCAGATAGGCGGTCATAAAATCAAGCGGCAGCACCTGCGTCAGGCCAAACGCCATCAGCGAGCAGAGTAAAATCAGGCTGATGATGGAGGCGAGAATCTGCGGCAGGGTCTTTAGCGCCAGCAGAAAAATCGCCCGATTAAATTTTAGACCAACGCTCCAGCCAACGGCGGCATAAGCCAGCGCCAGCAGCCATTCCGGCAGCTCCAGCATCAGCCAGCCTTCTCCCTGCACCAGCGCCCCCGCCAGCATCGGCAGCAGCATCACGCCGGAAGGAAAGCGCATGCGCAGGCCCAGCCAGCCCGCGGCGGCGGTCAGCAGCAGCGTCAACGGCAGCTGCCCGCTGATGGCGGGAAACCAGACGATCTGCTGGTTCATCTCCTGCGCCTCGCCGCCAGGGGCAAAGCGCACCACCAGCGCCGCCGCGCCGGCGACGAACAGCACCCGCAGATACTGCATTAAGGCTACCAGCCGCACGTCGGCGCCGTAATCCTGCGCCATGACCACCATCGCCGAGGCGCCGCCCGGCGAGCTGCCCCACGCTCCGGTCGCCCCGGGCAGCGAGCTGTAGCGCACCAGCAGCCATCCGGCCAGCGCGCTGAAGGCCAGCGTGGCGAACAGAATAAACAGCACCAGCGGCCAGTGGCCGAGCAGCACACCAAAAATTGAGGGAGTGAGGGTTAGGGCGATCATGCAGCCAATAATGGCCTGCGCGGCGATAAAAAAGGGTCGAGGTACGCTGATTGTCGCGCCGCGCAGGCTGAAGGTAATGCCGGCGATCATCGGGCCAAGCAGCAGCGCCGCGGGCAGGTGCAGCCAGAACAGCACAAACGACAGCGCGGCGGAGAGGGTCAGGAGTTTCAGCCACGACAGCAGCGGGCCAGGCGACATTACCATCTCAATTCCTGGAAAATAAGTTTGCAGTACGTTGGCCGACGGTCGATGCCGCCGGCCAACGAGGCTCTGCTATTCTTCACCCTTCTTCTGGCTGAGGCCGTACTCGCGCAGCTTATTGGCAATCGCGGTATGGGAAACCCCCAGACGCTTCGCCAGCTTACGGGTGCTCGGGAAGCTGCGGTAAAGCTGGGTCAGAACGGAACGCTCAAAGCGACGGGTAATATCGTCCAGCGAACCTTCCATCGCCTCTTCGCCGACCGGCAGCGAAGCGACGTCGCTATCCGGCAGCAGGATATCCTGAGACCGCATTTCGTAGCCCTCAAGCTGCGTCAGCGCACGATAAACCGCGTTCTTCAACTGGCGAACGTTGCCAGGCCAGCTATATCGGGTCAGCACCGTACTAAGATCGGCGGAAAGCTTCGGCCGCGGGATCCCCTGCTCGTCGGCAAACCGGGCGACGAACAGCTCGGTCAGCGGAATGATATCCTGCGGGCAGTCGCGCAGCGGCGGTAAATGCAGAGTCAGGACGTTGAGGCGGTAGTAAAGATCTTCGCGGAACAGCCCCTTCTGCACCATCTCCACGAGGTTTTTCTGGGTGGCGCAAATCACCCGCACGTCAACGTGAACCTCGCGATCTTCCCCCACCCGGCGGAAGGTGCCGTCGTTAAGGAAACGCAGCAGCTTCGTTTGCATGCGCGGCGACATTTCGCCGATCTCATCCAGCAGCACCGAGCCGCCGTTAGCCTGTTCAAAGAAGCCTTTTTTGCCCTGAATGGCATCGCCAAACAGCTCGCTTTCCACCGCGTCCTCCGGGATAGAGCCGCAGTTCAGCGCCAGGTAGGGCTTGCTCGCCCGCGGGCTGGCGAGGTGGCAGGCGTGCGCCAGAAGGTCTTTTCCGGTACCGGTATCGCCGACGATCAGCAGCGGCGCGCTGAGCATCGCCAGCTTGCGGGCCTGCTCAACCACGTGGCGCATTTTCGGGCCGACGGCGAGAATTTGGCTGAACGCGCTGGTATCCTGGGTGGTCATGGTCTGCAGCTGACGCCCCATACGCACGGTGGAACGCAGCATTGCCACCGCCCCGGTGAGCACGCGTTCGCCGTGCTCGCCTTCGAGATAGACCGGCGTAATCTCCAGCACAAAGTTCTGTCCGCCGATCACCACATGCTCGCTGTGCGACTCCAGCGGGCCGCTTTCCAGCCAGCGCTGGATGTTAAAATCGGTAATTAGCTGGGCCACCGGGTGATTGCGCAGCCGCTCCTGGCTTTGCGCAAACAGCTGGCAGCTGGCCGGGTTCGCCAGCTCGACTTTCCCTTTGGTGTCCAGCGAGAGCACCGGTTCCGGCATCGCCACCAGCAGCGCCGACAGCGCAAGATGCTCACGCTCAGACGGCATCCACGGCACGGTACGCACGTCGGTAACGCCGGCGATACGGCGGATTTCCGCCATCAGGCTGCTAAAGTTAGCGAACTCCAGCTCGGCAAAATTGAGATAGATCCGGCCAATAGGGTCGATGTCGATACCGCGGAGGTCAATCCCTCGCAGCACCAGCAAATCGAGCAATTCACGGGTCAGACCAAGACGGTCCTCACAAAAGACTTCAAGACGCATAGGAGTTTTCACCCTAAAAAGGCCAATGACGGATGAATAATAGGACAGTTATTTGCTGGCGTGAAGATAGCTGTCAACAAATATTGACAGTATGGCGGAAAAATGGCCGCTGCGGCGTAAAGGCGAGCGAAGAAAAGCGAGAATGCGCCGCTGGCCGTCGGGGAGCGACGGCCAGATCGGCTAAGAAGGTTATTCCGGGCGGGCTTTGCTTTTTTGCAGCGTCTCTTTCAGCTGGCCGATCAGCTCGCGGCGGAAATCCCCCAGCCGCGGCTTATCGTCAGCAATCCACGGCAGCGGACGACCCAGCTCCATCGCTTTGATCCCCAGCCGCGCGGTGAGCAGCCCGGCGCCAATGCCCTGCGCCGCGCGGGCCGATAGCCTGGCCGCCAGATCCTGCGACATCCAGTCCATTCCGACCTCCCGCACCAGCTCGCTGGCGCCGGCGAAGGCGATATTCAGCAGCACCAGGCGGAACAGGCGCAGGCGGCTGTAGTAGCCCAGCTCGATGCCGTACAGCGTGGCAATCCGGTTAATCAGGCGTAAATTACGCCAGGCGATAAACGCCATATCCACCAGCGCCAGCGGGCTGACGGCGATCATCAGCGTCGATTCCGCCGCCGAGCGGCTGATTTCGCGCCGCGCCTGGGCATCCAGCACCGGCTGAACCAGCTGTGCATACAGGCTTACAACTTCACGATCGCTTTGCGTTTCGTGGATCGCGGCATACCAGCGCTGGAGAGCCGGGTGCGCCTGATCGAGCCCCGCCTGCTGCGCAAGCTTTTCGCAAAACGCCCGCCCTTTTCCTACCGCATGGCTGTGCATCAGATCGCGGGCCTCGTCGCGCTCGTGGGCTCGCTGGCGCAGCCGC
>NZ_JAQGFU010000072.1:0-21475 GCF_030078455.1 Klebsiella sp. Ech2A
CCCGTTGCCCCATCTCAAACAGATAGCGCGCGGCAAACTGGCCGATCAGCCGGTGATCCGGGGCGATCGACGACAGGCGCATGCCTTCATCCCGGCAGTTGATCAGCACGCAGGGTTTGGCAAAATCGGCGGCCAGATCGTGAATATGCGGATCGTCAATGCCCAGCAGAATGGCCGCCTCGGTCTCCGCTTCGTTCATGCGGGCCAAAAACAGGTTGGCGTCGCTGTCGTTCTCTTCCAGCGCGCAGGTCCGCAGGCGGACCTCATGCGGCGCCAGCGCGGTATTAATGCTCTGAATCACGCGGTAGTAATAGATATCGGAGCGCTCATCAAAGGCCCGGGAAGGGGCGAAAACCACCAGGCTGTTCAGCAGCATGCGTCCGGCGGCGAGCCCCTCCATCACCCCCATTTCGCGGGCGCACTGCAGGACCCGCTGACGCGCCTTTTCGCTGGTGTTCGCTTTACCCGCCAGCACCCGGGAAACGGTACTCGCCGACATCCCCGTACGGGCCGCGATTTCGGCAATTCTCAGCTTTTTATCCATTTTGTGATCCAGCTCCATCTTACAAATGAAAGAATTTTCATGGCACCAAAAAGCAGTTTATCAAGCCAGATTCGCTACCTGTCGTGAGCATCTCCTCATCTCATGAAAAAACTTGCATAAATAAGGCTATTGGCCGCTCATTTTCTATCTTAACCTGAATTGGTCCAATAACTTCCATACTAGTTATACGGAAAGACAAATAAATAAAACAATAATATTCATAGCGTTAATAAAACAGGTATGACAACTCAGGGATTGAGCATCGGTCATTTCCCCCTACAAAGTTCTTGTGGAGAGTTCTATGAGCCAAGGCCTCAACAACGATATGGCGGTCAGCAAATCTCGCCGCGTGGTCAAAAATCTGCGCTGGTGGATGCTGACCCTGTTTCTGCTCGGCGTCACCGTTAACTACATTACCCGCAACTCCTTAGGCATTATTGCCCCCGAGCTGAAGGCAACGCTGGGCATCACCACCGAGCAGTACTCATGGATCGTCGGCGCTTTTCAGCTGGCCTACACCCTCTTCCAGCCTCTCTGCGGCTGGCTGATTGACGTGATTGGCCTCAAGCTCGGCTTTATGATCTGCGCCACCCTGTGGGCCGTCGCCTGTATCGCCCACGCCGGTGCCGGCAGCTGGCTGCATCTGGCGATCCTGCGTTTTTTCATGGGCGGAGCAGAAGCCGCCGCCACCCCGGCCAACGCCAAAACCATCGGCGAATGGTTTCCAAAATCTGAACGCCCGATAGCCGCCGGCTGGGCCGGCGTCGGTTTCTCCATCGGCGCGATGCTGGCGCCGCCGATCATCTATTTTGCCCACGCCTCTTTCGGCTGGCAGGGTGCGTTTATGTTCACCGGGGTGCTGGCGCTGCTGTGGGTGATCCTGTGGTGGGCGTTTTACCACAATCCGGAGAAGCATCCGAATCTCGGCAAGTCGGAGCTGGAGTTCATCCGCCAGGACAACGAGCCGCCGGCGGTAAAGCTGCCGTTCTTTACCGCGCTGAAAACCGTGTCGAAAAATAAGCGCTTCTACGGTATTGCGATCCCGGCCTTTATGGCGGAGCCGGCCTGGGCGGTCCTGAGCTTTTGGGTGCCGCTGTACCTCGCCAAAGAGCACGGCATGGATCTCAAGCAAATTGCCATGTTCGCCTGGCTGCCGTTCCTCGCCGCCGATCTCGGCAGCGTGGTCAGCGGCTATCTGACCAAACTCTATACCCGCTGGTTCGGCTGTTCACGGGTTAACTCGGTGGTGGCAAGCTCGCTGACCGGCGCGTTCCTGATGATTTCGCTGGCCCTCGTCGCCATTACCCGCGATCCCTACGTCACCATCATCCTGATCTCCATCGGCGGCTTCGGCCACCAGATTATCTCCTGCATGCTGAGCGCGCTGGTGGTGGAGTCGTTCGATAAGGGCCAGATGGCGACCGTCAACGGCATGCGCGGCTCCGCCGCCTGGATCGCCAGTTTCCTGTTCTCCCTATTAATCGGGGTGACCGCCGACAAAATTGGCTTCAACCCGCTATTCGTCGCCATGGGCTTCTTTGACCTGATTGGCGCGGTCTTCCTGGTCGCTTTTATTGCTGAACGTCGCGCCAAACGCGCCTGAGAGTGGATGTAAAAATGAAAACGTTGAAACACTGGAAATTGCAACAGCAGCTGGCCCACCACGTCGAGCTGGCGGTGGACGGGCAGCACACCCTGTGCCTGTACGTGCTGGAAGAAAACCTGTTCCGCGTCCTGCTTAAACGCAGAGGAGAGCTGGCGCTGGACCGCACCTGGAGCATCGCCCCGCAGCAGGACGTCCCCTGGGAGGGACGCAGCCGCGACGACGTCAGCGGATTTACTCTCCCCGCCTGGAGCCTGGAGCAGCAGCAGGAGACCCTGACGGTTGCCACCGAACGGCTGCGCGTCACCGTCCACCAGCCGCTGTGGCTGGAGTGGAGCTACCGCGACGATGCCGGAGAGTGGCAGCCGCTGGTTAACGACCGTCCGACCAGCGCCTATCTGGTCAACGTCCACGGCGACGGCGTCGCGCACTACCAGAGCCGGCGTCAAGATGAACGCTTCTACGGTCTGGGCGAAAAGGCGGGCAACCTGCAGCGCAACGGGAATCGCTACGAGATGCGCAACCTGGATGCGATGGGCTATAACGCCGTGAGCACCGATCCGCTGTATAAGCACATCCCCTTCACCATCGCCCAGCGCAGCGATATCAGCTACGGCCTGTTCTACGATAACCTCAGCAGCTGCTGGCTGGATCTGGGCAACGAAATCGACAACTACCACACCGCCTATCGCCGCTGGCAGGCCGAAGCGGGCGATATTGATTACTACATGTTTACCGGCAAACGCGTGCTGGACGTCACCAAAGCCTTTGTCCGCCTGACCGGGAAAACGCTGTTCGGGCCGAAGTGGAGCCTGGGCTACAGCGGCTCGACAATGCACTACACCGACGCGCCGGATGCGCAAAACCAGCTGATGAATTTTATCCGCCTCTGCGAAGAGCACGCCATTCCGTGCGACTCGTTCCAGCTCTCCTCCGGCTATACCTCGATCGGCGGTAAGCGCTACGTCTTTAACTGGAATTACGACAAGGTTCCGCAGCCGAAGGTGATGAGCCAGCGCTTCCACGACGCGGGCATCAGGCTGGCGGCCAACATCAAGCCCTGCCTGCTGCAGGATCACCCGCGCTATAGCGAGGTGGCGGAGCGCGGGCTGTTTATTCAGGATTCCGAAAGCGAATCCCCGGAGCGCTCCAGCTTCTGGGATGACGAAGGGTCGCACCTCGACTTCACCAACCCGCAAACCGTCGCCTGGTGGCAGGAGGGGGTCACCGCTCAGCTGCTGGAGATGGGGATTGATTCGACGTGGAACGACAATAACGAATTTGAAGTCTGGGACGGCGAGGCGCGCTGCCACGGTTTTGGCCAGGAGATTGCCATCAAGCATATCCGCCCGGTGATGCCGCTGCTGATGATGCGCGCGTCGCTGGAGGCCCAGCAGCGCTTTGCCCCGGAGAAACGCCCGTACCTGATCTCACGCTCTGGCTGCGCCGGGATGCAGCGCTACGTGCAAACCTGGAGCGGCGATAACCGCACCAATTGGGATACCCTGCGCTACAACACCCGCATGGGGCTGGGGATGAGCCTCTCCGGCCTCTATAACGTCGGCCACGACGTCGGCGGCTTCTCCGGTGATAAGCCGGACGCCGAGCTGTTCGTACGCTGGGTGCAGAACGGGGTGATGCATCCGCGCTTCACGATCCACTCCTGGAACGACGATCGCACGGTCAACGAGGCGTGGATGTATCCGGCGGTCCTGCCGGCGATTCGCGGCGCGATTGAGCTGCGCTATCGCCTGCTGCCCTACCTCTACACCCTGCTGTGGCAGGCGCACGCTGACGATGAGCCGATGCTGCGCCCGACCTTCCTCGATCACCAGCATGACCCGCAGACCTTCGAGGAGTGCGACGACTTCCTGCTCGGCCGCGATCTCCTCGTCGCCAGCGTCGTGGAGCCCGGCCAGCGCCAGCGCCCGACGTGGCTGCCGGAAAACGAGTCCGGCTGGTACGACTTTTATAGCGGGGAGTGGTTCGCCGGCGGCCAGTGGATAACGCTCGATGCGCCGCTGGAGAAACTGCCGCTGATGGTTCGCGCCGGGGCGGGCCTGCCGCTCAGCGAGAGGATCGTCCACGTTGACGCCAAAAAAGACGACAGCCGCGAGCTGAAGCTGTTTCCGCTCAAGGGCGCGGGCTCGACGAGCGGCCTGATCTTTGAAGATGACGGCGAGAGCTGGGGCTATCGCGACGGCGACGCGCTGTGGCTGGGGTGGGAGATGACCTGCAGCGCCAGCGCCATCAACCTGCAGATGAACGCGCGCGGCCGCTACCGCCCGGCGTGGAAGGCGCTGAAGATAACGCTCCCCGCCGGTGAAAAGCGTCGGCTGTCGGTGAATGGTAAAGACGTCGGCGAGTGGCTGCTGGACTAAGGGCGATAAAAAACCCCGGTCGCGCGAGGCTGACCGGGGCTCTATGTTCACTCCCCGGCTGCGCAGGCGCGTACCGGGGCGGGGCGGCGGACGTTTAGCCGTCGATGCCTTTGCTGCGCAGATAATCTTCGTAATTACCGCTAAAGTCGACGACGCGCTCCGGCGTAATTTCAATCACCCGGGTCGCCAGCGAGCTGACGAACTCGCGGTCGTGGGAGACGAAAATCAGGGTGCCCTGATACATCTCCAGCGCCATGTTCAGCGACTCGATAGATTCCATATCCAGGTGGTTGGTCGGTTCGTCCATCACCAGAATGTTGGGTTTCTGCATCATCAGCTTACCGAACAGCATGCGGCCCTTTTCGCCACCTGACAGCACTTTTGCCGGCTTTTTGATATCGTCCTGGCTGAACAGCAGGCGGCCGAGGAAGCTGCGTACAACCTGCTCATCGTCACCATCCTGCTTCCACTGGCTCATCCAGTCGAACACGCTCAGATCGTTATCGAAGTCTTCGGCGTGATCCTGAGCGTAGTAGCCAATCTGCGCATTCTCGGACCATTTAACGGTACCGTTATCCGGCGTCAGTTCACCAACCAGGGTTTTCAGCATGGTGGTTTTACCCACGCCGTTGGCACCCAGAATGGCAATCTTCTCGCCCACTTCCAGCAGCAGATTGAATTTTTTAAACAGCGGGCCGTTATCAAAACCTTTCGCCAGCTCTTCAACAGCCAGCGCGTTACGGAACAGCTTCTTGTCCTGCTCGAAGCGGATGAACGGGTTCTGACGGCTGGAGGCCTTCACTTCATCGAGCTTGATTTTATCAATCTGACGCGCGCGAGAAGTCGCCTGACGTGATTTAGAGGCGTTGGCGCTAAAGCGGCTGACGAAGGATTGCAGGTCGGCAATCTGCGCCTTTTTCTTGGCGTTATCAGACAACAGACGCTCGCGAGCCTGGGTGGCCGCGGTCATGTATTCGTCGTAGTTACCGGCATACACGCGCAGTTCGCCGTAGTCGAGATCCGCCATGTGGGTACACACCATGTTAAGGAAATGACGGTCGTGCGAAATGATGATCATGGTGCTGTCACGCTCGTTGAGCGTCTGCTCCAGCCAGCGAATGGTGTCGATGTCGAGGTTGTTCGTTGGTTCATCGAGCAGCAGGATGTCCGGGTTAGAGAACAGCGCCTGGGCCAGCAGGACGCGCAGCTTCCAGCCGGGAGCGACTTCGCTCATCGGGCCGTAATGCTGTTCTACCGGAATACCGACGCCGAGCAGCAGTTCACCGGCGCGGGCTTCAGCGGAGTAGCCGTCCATCTCGCCGTAGGTCACTTCCAGATCCGCCACCTTATAGCCGTCGGCTTCGCTCATTTCCGCCAGAGAATAGATGCGATCGCGCTCCTGCTTCACTTCCCACAGCTCGCCGTGGCCCATGATGACCGTATCCAGCACGGTGAACTCTTCGAACGCGAACTGGTCCTGACGCAGCTTACCGATACGCTCGTTCGGATCGAGGGACACGTTGCCCAGCGTTGGCTCCAGATCGTTGCCGAGGATCTTCATAAAGGTAGATTTACCGCTACCGTTGGCGCCAATCAGGCCGTAACGGTTGCCGCCGCCAAATTTGACGGAGATGTTTTCGAACAGCGGCTTGCTGCCAAACTGCATGGTGACGTTGCTGGATACTAGCACGGGGTTATCCTGAAAAAAGAGAATGAGAAGTGTGACACATCGGACATTATGCCAGCAAAACCATCTCTTTTCACGGTCTGCGGTGAATTCCCTTACCGCTGGCGCCGCGTTCGGCGCCTTTTGCCCCCCGCCGGCGGCGTCCGGCAGGCCTCAGCGTCGGCCCGGCGGCCCCAGACAAGCCGTGCGATCGTCCCTGCGGGAGAGCAATTTTGCCAGCCAACGAACTACACTTGAAACAACCGGCAAAAAAGTGTGATTTCGTACACATCTCATTTCCCTGTTGGCGGGAATGCACATATAATGCGCTCCCATCTACTCCCTGAAAAATCTAACAAAGGCCTGTGTGGCTTTAACATCGCACACGACATGATGAATATGAAATTATCGACACTCCTTGCGGCAGCCTTCGCCATCGTGGGCTTTTGCAATACCGCATCCGCGGTAACCTATCCTCTGCCGACCGACGGTAGCCGACTAATTGGCCAGAACCAGGTTGTCACGGTTCCGGACGACAACAAGCAGCCGCTGGAATACTTCGCCGCCAAATACCAGATGGGTCTCTCCAACATGCTGGAAGCGAACCCGGGCGTCGATACCTACCTGCCGAAAGGCGGTACCGTGCTGAATATCCCGCAGCAGCTGATTCTGCCGGACACCGTGCATGAAGGTATCGTGATCAACAGCGCGGAAATGCGTCTTTACTATTACCCGAAAGGCACCAACACCGTGATCGTGCTGCCGATCGGTATCGGCCAGCTGGGCAAAGATACGCCGATCAACTGGGTGACCAAGGTTGAGCGCAAGAAAGCCGGCCCGACCTGGACGCCGACGGCGAAAATGCACGCCGAATACATCGCCGCCGGTAACCCGCTGCCAGCCGTAGTACCGGCCGGTCCTGACAACCCGATGGGCCTGTACGCGCTCTATATCGGTCGTCTGTACGCGATCCACGGCACCAACGCCAACTTCGGTATCGGCCTGCGCGTCAGCCACGGCTGCGTGCGTCTGCGCAACGACGATATCAAATTCCTGTTTGAGAACGTGCCGGTCGGCACCCGCGTCGAATTTATCGATGAGCCGGTGAAAGCCACCAGCGAGCCGGACGGCAGCCGCTATGTTGAAGTCCACAACCCGCTGTCGACCACCGAAGCCCAGTTCCAGGGCGGTGAGATCGTACCGATTACGCTGAACAAATCCGTCCAGGCCGTCACCGGCCAGTCCGACGTCGATCAGAGCGTGGTTGAGCAGGCGGTGCAGAACCGTTCCGGTATGCCGGTTCGTCTGAACTGATCCTGAGCGCCGTGCGCAAAAAAGGGCGAGGTGAAAACCTCGCCCTTTTCTTTTCGCCTGACGTCAGCCGTTGTTGACGATAACGATGCCGCCGTGATCGTAGCGGTAGTGACAGTGGGCATACTCCAGCGGCGTACCGTCCTCCAGGTAGATGACCTGCTCAACTTCCAGCACCGGATCGCCGGCTTCGCACACCAGGTGCTGCTGCTCAAGCTCGCCGGGCTTAATGGCGCGCACCACGCGGTACGACCCCATTATCTTCAGCCCAAGCGTTTCAACATACTGGAATACGGAGCTTTCGAGGTGGCTTTTATTCAGGCCGGGAACCAGATTCACCGGCATCACCGTGGCGTCCAGCGACATCGGCTCGTCGTTGAGCAACCGCAGGCGCACGAAGTCATAAACCGGCGAATCGGCGTTAATCAGCAGCGAAGTCTGCTCCTTCTCGCTGGGAAAGCGCAGCTCGAAGCGCACCACCTTGCTGCTGACCGACCCCAGGTGGGCCCAGGTTTTGGTGGCGCCAAAATAGTCGCTACCCGGAAGATCCCACTGCGAAAGCTGAAGAAAGTTTTTACGCACGAAGGTGCCCTGCCCCTTGCGGGTATAAATCAATCCTTCAACAATAAGCTGGCGCATCGCCTGCTGGATGGTCATCCTGCTGGTGTTAAACTCCGCCGCCAGCGCAAACTGGTCGGGTAATGGCATGCTGGCGGGGTACTGCTGGCTGATAATCCGCTTTTTAATTTCCCGCGCGATCAAAAGATACTTCGCCGCCATCGTCCTTCCTTATTATTCATTTATCCCATTGTTTTTTAAGGCCACTCTCTCAGATATTTTGAGAAATGGCAGGTAGAAGAATACACCAAAGATGATGATTATCAACTGCACCACCACCGCCCGCCAGTCCCCCGCCGTTGCCAGCCAGGCGCTGAGTACCGGCGGCGTGGTCCACGGGATCATCACCACGCAGCGCGACATAAGCCCGAGCGTGGTACACATCCAGGCGAAAAAGATACCGATGGCGGGAAGCAGCACGAACGGGATCATCAGCGGCACGTTGAAAACGATCGGCAGACCGAAAATCACCGGTTCGTTGATATTGAACAGCCCCGGGGTAATGGCCAGACGCGCCACCTGCTTCGAGGCCTGCTGACGCGAGAAAAGAAAGATGGCGATCAGCAGAGAAATGGTGCTGCCGGTGCCGCCCACCATGCCGAAGGTCGGCACGAAAATATTGTTAATAATATGCGGAATCGGCTGGCCGCTGGCGTAGGCCAGCATATTCTCATTGGTATTAATCAGCAGGAACGGTTCCAGTACCACGCTATTCACAACCGATTGATGAATACCCAGCGTAAACAGGAAGTTGCCGAAGCTGTAGATAAAAATAGTCCCCGGCAGGCTGGTATTAATCAATCGCAGTGGCTGCTGGATAAGCGTGGTGATCAGATGGATAAGATCGGTGTGCAGCAGGTTATTCAACAGGGCGGCCAGCGCCGCAAACAGCGACAGCGTCAGGATAGCCGGGATGAGCGACGAAAACGACTGGCCCACCGCCGGCGGCACGTTCTCGCCAAGGTTGATGGTCAGGCGCTTGATCCCGGCGATGCGCATAAAGAGTTCCGTCGCCACCAGGCCGATGAGCACGCCGGCGAAAATGCCGGTAGAGCCGATATTGGCGAAGGTCAGTACCGACGTCAGGCTGACCGTCGCCTTCCCGCCAACCGGCACCAGATCCACCTGCATCGGCATCATAATAATAAAGCTGCAAATAGCGATAACGACGGTCGAAACCGGGTTAGCAAAGTTTTTGTTACGCGCCAGCGACCACGCGATCATCGGCGCAATCAGCAGCGCGGCGATATTCAACGTCCCGTTGATAATCGCATCGCCCCATACCTTAAAGCGCACCAGCGTCTCGCCCTCCAGGATCCAGGGAAACACCACGTTGTTCACCAGCACCGCCAGCCCTGCCAGAATGAAAATCGGCATCACCCCGGCAAAGGCATCGCGCAGCGAACGCAGGTGTACCTGGTTGGCGATACGCGCGGAAAACTCAACAAAGCGATCGGTCAAAGACTGCATACTGGACGTTGTATTATCAGACATTTTGCAGAATCCTCTTCATCACTTACCCGTATTCCCCGTCAGGATGCAGGTGCTGCCTGGCGGGGATAACCCGGTGCGGCCCGCGCGAACTACATCTCTTCGCCGTTGCTGTGGATCGCGCGTTTCAGCCATGCATAGCTTTTCTTCGGCACGCGGTTAAGGTCTTTAAGATCGTGGTTTTCGCGGTTGACGTAGACCACCCCGTAGCGTTTACGCATATCGCCCTGCGAGCTGAGGATGTCGATAAGCCCCCAGCCGAGATAGCCGATCACCTCCGCACCGTCCTCAAAAATCGCCTCTTTCATGGCGTTAATATGGTCGCGGTGATAGGCGATACGATAGTCGTCGGCAATCATGTTTTCGCCATCCCAGGACTCAATCACCCCGATACCGTTTTCAATCGGGAATACCGGCAGGCGCCAGTCGTTGTAGTAGCGGGTGATGATGGTACGAAAGCCGAGCGGATCGATTTGCCAGTTCCATTCCGTAGACTTCAGGTACGGGTTATCCTTATCGCCGAACTGCATGTAGTAGTTCACCTCGGTGCCTTCCGGGATCGGATCGCTGCTGAGCGTGCGGCTGGCGTAATAGCTAAAAGCCATATAGTCATTTTTATTCTGCGCAATCAGGGCTAAATCCTCTGCGCGGTAGATATCCTCGAAGCCTTCACGGGCGACCACGGCCATGACCTCGGGGCTGTAGCCCTGGCCGGCATAGACGCGCAGCAGGTTCTGGTTGAGAAACTCATCATGCTGCTGAGCGCAGAAAATATCGCGCGGCCGGCAGGTCGCCGGGTAGATAAGCTGATGCGCCAGCATCCCCCCCATCAGCCTGCCGGGCTGGGTTTCATGCAGGTAAGCGGTCAGATGGACGTGCGCCATCATGGTGTAATGCTGGATCGCGTACAGCTCGCGGAGCGTTTCGTCGCCATGCATATAGCCCGCAATGCGGAACGCAATCGGCATGTGGAAAATATTCTGCTCATTGAAGGTCAGCCAGTACTTCACCTTGTCGCCGTAGCAGTCGATCATTTTCTTGCCGTAGCGCACAAACGCCTCCATCACGCGGCGATCGATAAAGCCGTTGTACTCATTCGCCAGCGCCAGCGGCATGTCAAAATGGTACAGGCAAATCATCGGTTCAATGCCGCGGGCAATCAGAGCGTCGATAAAGCGGTGGTAGAAGGCGATACCTTCTTCGTTGAACTCGCCATCGCCGGTCGGGCAAATGCGGCTCCAGGAAATCTGGAAGCGGTAGCAGTTCATCCCTAGATCCTGCATTAAATCAAAGTCTTCTTCATAGCGATGGTAGGAGTCGGTCGCCACCTTCCAGTCAGAGGCAAACTCTGAGGGCTCGCGAATGTCGTAAACCGACATCCCCTTTCCACCTTCATTCCACGCCCCTTCCGTCTGCATGCTGGAAACCGAGTTGCCCCATAAAAAATCCTTTGCCAGTGTCTTCATCGTTCGCTCCGTTACTATGACTAGTCATTAAAAATTCATGACTAGTCATATAGAATGAAATGATAAATCACGCAAAGGGGTTGTGTCGTTTTTGTGAGCGATTTCGAAAAGAGAGGGCAGAAAGCGGCGGGACAGCGCCCGCCGTTGAGGAACGAACAGGATTAATCGTTAAGCTGATTGCGGCGATATTCGCCCTGGCGATCGAGCATCCAGCCGGGATATTCGCGCGGCAGCGCGCTCACCGCATCCAGCTTCCGCAGATCCTCTTCGCCGAGCTGGATGTGAGTGGCGGCAATATTATCCGCCAGCTGATCCGCGCGTTTGGCGCCGATAATCACGCTGGTCACCGCCTGCTGATGGAGCAGCCACGCGAGCGCCACCTGCGCGACCGTCGCGCCTTTGGCATCCGCCACCTCGCGCATCGCGTCCACGCAATCAAAGGCGCGATCCTTATTCACCGGCGGGAAATCAAATTCCAGCCGCCGGCTGCCCGCTTCCCCCTGACCGTCGCGGGTATATTTACCGCTCAGCAATCCGCCCGCCAGCGGGCTCCAGACCATCAGCCCCAGCCCTTCGCTCTGCATCATCGGCACCAGCTCACGCTCGAGATCGCGCCCGGCGATGGTGTAGTAAGCCTGCAGGGAGGCAAAACGGGCCAGCCCGAGGCGTTCAGCAATACCCAGCGCCTTGACGATTTGCCAGGCCGCCCAGTTCGATATGCCGATATAGCGGACGTGCCCCTGACGGACCAGGGTATCCATGGCGTAGAGGGTCTCTTCGACGGGCGTCGCCGGATCGAAGCCGTGCAGCTGGTAGAGATCGATATGATCGAGCTGCAGGCGCCGCAGGCTCTCTTTGACGCTGCTGAGAATGTGGTAGCGGGAGCTACCGCGGGAGTTAACGCCGGCGGTGCCGGTTTCACCGAACACCTTGGTGGCGACCACCACGTTTTCGCGCGGGATCTTGAGATTTTTTAGCGCCTGGCCGGTTATCTCTTCCGAACGCCCTTCCGAATAGATGTTGGCGGTGTCGATAAAGTTAATGCCGGCATCCAGGGCGCTGCCCACCAGCTGCTCGGCTTCCGCCTGGCGCAGCCGCCCAACTTTGCCCCACATCCCCTCTTCACCGCCAAAGGTCATGGTGCCAAGGCACAGTTCAGAGACAAACAGACCGGTATTTCCGAGTTTTTTATAACGCATCGGACTCTCCTCATCAGGATAATTAACGTCAGCGCTATAGTTATACTCCCGGCCGCGCGAGCGCGAATGGGGGGATCCTGTTCGTTTCTTGCCCAATTCTCCGAATATCAGAACCCGAAGTGCAGGATGGCGTAGCCCACCAGCGCCGCCCACAGCAGCATCGGCAGAGAGTAAAGATGAAAGCGCCACCAGATGCGCCTGTCCGCCGCCATGCGCAGGGCAATCAGGTTGGCCAGCGAGCCGGGCAGCAGGCCAAAGCCGCCGACGTTCACCGCCCAGGCCAGCAGCGTCGACGGCGGAACGTAGTTGAGCAGCAGAATGGTTGCCGGGACGTTGCTGATGAACTGCGACAGGCCAATCGCCGTCAGCCACAGGCCGCCGGGGGAGAGCTGGCCGACGCTGCTCAGCAGCTGATGCAGCGCCGGCAGTTGGATCAGCAGGTGAACGTCAATAAACATCACCATAAAGACCAGCAGCAGGGACCAGTCAACGTTGATAATCACCGCCCGCGCCAGCAGCAAAAAGCCGATGACGATCAGCGCGAGGCCCCACAGTCCCTGCTTCATCTCTAACGCCGTCAGGAAAACCAGATACAGCGCCAGGCAGCCCCAGACCAGCTTCGGCTGCCAGGCGGGCACCCGCTCGCCGCTGTGATAAGTGAGGCGTACGGCTGAAAAACAGCACCAGCACAGCGCCAGCAGCGTTACCATCATCGCCGCCGCCAGCGGCAGCATCTGCCCGATAAATGCCGGGAAGCTGAGGCCGGAGCGTCCCCACAGCAGAATGTTTTGCGGATTGCCGATCGGCGTCAGCAGCGAGCCGGCGTTCACCGCCAGCGCCTCGAAAATAATCAGCCGGTTAACCGGAATGGCGCACCATTTTTTTAACGTCAGGGTGAGCGGAACGACGATAAAAAGCGCCACATCGTTGGTTAAGAAGGTGGAAAGCAGCGCCGCCGCCAGCACCATAAAGATGGCCAGCTGTCGTTCGGTCACAAACCGCCGCGCCATTTTGCGGCCCAGCACGTCAAAATAGCCGCTCAGCTCGACCCCTTTGGTCAACAGCATCAGCCCGCTGAGGGTAATAATCGTCTGCCAGTCGATAGCCTGTGGCCAGCTGGCGGGGGCAAAGGGCACAAAAATGCTTAATATGCCGGCAATAATCAGCAGTAAATGGAGGAAGCGGTCACCCGCCAGCGACCGAACAAAGGGCAGGTTCATTCCCCTTTCTTTCCGTGCTTGAGCGTAAACTGGCTAAAAGCTTCCAGCGTCTCCTGGCTCACGTGATGCTCCATCCCTTCGGCATCGCGACGGGCGATCTCCGGGCTGACGCCGATCACCAGCAGGAAGTTTTCCACAATCTGATGCCGTTCGCGGCTTTCGTGCGCCAGCTTCTCGCCTTCCGGAGTTAAAAAGACGCCGCGCCACGGGATCTGCTCGATCAACCCTACGCTGGCCAGGCGCTTGAGCATTTTAGCGACCGTCGGCTGCGAAACGCCCAGGCGCGCGGCCATATCGACCTGCCGCGCTTCGCCCACCTCGCGGATCAGATCGGAAATCAGCTCAACGTAGTCGTCAATCAGCTCGCGACGATGCGCCTCGCGCACCTGACGAAACCCCTCAACGTGCTCTTCAACATTCACTAGCTGCGTCACTTTTTTTGTTATTTGTTTGCCTGCGCGACGATTCATTGTGCTTCCTCAAATACGTGTGACGCAGCAAGCGTCATCTCAAAGAGGGCCATTGTAAATGATTGGGCCCGTAGCACAAAAAATTAACTTTTTAGCCATAGCTATAAAATATAGCCTGTGCTATATCTGTATGTAATGCAGACATCCTTCACCGAACGAAGGGCGAAAGCACAGGAGGTTACGATGAACGAACTCAAGAGGTGCTTACAGGTGTTTACCCACTCTCCATTTAAAGTACGCTTAATGCTAATCGGCATGCTGTGCGATCTGCTCAACGGCAAAAAAGAGCAGGACAAACCGAGAAACTAACGCGGCGTCGCGGTACGCCGCTTCATTTTTTCGTCATAATCCCCCTTCATACTGGCCTGTTTCCCCGCCTTTTTGGTACTTTTTTCAAGTTTTGTAATCTTTCTCCCAAAACAATCCGTTATGGCTAGTTGACCTTAGCATTTGCAAGCCCTATCTTTTGTCAGCCCTGCCACTACTGCGGCTCGCAGAGACCCTCTTCCGGCACTGTCCAGCAGGTTTTACCCCTTGATGCCAGGGGATGCACATGGCGTCTTTTTGATTGTTAACTATGAACCTCACCCTGAAAGAAACGCTGGTCGCTCGTGGGCTGGTCCTGAACCCGTGGACCGGATTCTACTTTTTGCAGTCCCTGCTGATTAACCTGGCCCTTGGCTACGATTTTAGTCTGCTCTACGCCGTTGCCTTTACATGCGTGCTACATCTGCTGTGGCGCAGCTTTCCGCGCGCGCAGAAGGTGGTGGTCGGCGGCTACTCGCTGCTTGCCGCGCTCTATTATCCGTTTGGCCAGGCCTACGGTGCGCCCAATTTCAATACGCTGCTGGCGCTGCACGCCACCAACGTCGAAGAATCCACCGAAATTTTGACCATCTTCCCGTGGTACAGCTATCTGCTGGCGGTGTTTATTTTTGCGCTGGGCGTCATTGCCGTACGCCGCAAGCTGGACGAACGCAAGCGCTGGAGCAAAATGGACAGCCTGGGCCTGCTGTTCAGCGTCGGCATCTTCTTCCTCCAGCCGGTACAAAATCTGGCCTGGGGCGGCGTCTTCAAGGTGATTGATACCGGCTACCCGGCGCTGCGCTTCGTCAAAGACGTGGTGGTAAATAACAACGAGGTGCTGGACGAGCAGGCGCGCATGGCGCAGCTGGCGAATATCAAGGACAGCTGGCACGTCGTGGCGGTGAAGCCTAAATATCATCTGTACGTGGTGGTGATTGGCGAAAGCGCGCGACGCGACGCGCTCGGCGCCTTCGGCGGCCACTGGGACAACACCCCTTTCGCCAGCTCGGTGAACGGCTATCTGTTCAACGACTACATTGCGGCCAGCGGTTCAACGCAAAAGTCGCTGGGCCTGACGCTTAACCGCGTCGTTGACGGCAAGCCGCAGTATCAGGATAACTTCGTCACGCTGGCCAACCGCGCGGGCTTCCAGACCTGGTGGTTCTCGAATCAGGGGCAAATCGGCGAGTACGATACGGCGATTGCCAGTATTGCCAAACGCGCCGACGAGGTGCAGTTCCTCAAAAACGGCGATTTTGAGGCCAATAAAAACACCCAGGATGAGCAGCTGCTGAAGCTAACCGAGCAGGTGCTCTCCACCCAGCGGACTCAGCCGCAGCTGATCGTCCTGCACCTGATGGGCTCGCACCCGCAGGCCTGCGACCGCACCAGGGGAAAATATACGGTATTCGTGCAGTCGAAGGAGACCTCGTGCTACCTCTACAGCATGACGCAAACCGACGCCCTGCTGGGCAAACTCTATAGCCAGTTGCAGAACTCCGGCGACAGCTTCTCGATGACCTACTTCTCCGATCACGGCCTGGCCTTCAAGGAGCGAGGGAAAGCGGTGCAGTATCTGGCGCACGACGATAAGTTCCAGCAGAACTTCCAGGTGCCGTTCATGGTGCTGTCCAGCGATGATAAGGCGCACAAGGTTATCAAAGCCCGCCGCTCGGCCAACGATTTCCTCAGCTTCTTCTCGCAGTGGACCGGGATCGCCGCCGAGGAAATAAAGCCGCGCTATCGCTTTATCTCCGAGCAAAAGGCCGGG
This sequence comes from Klebsiella sp. Ech2A, assembly GCF_030078455.1. Classification (NCBI taxonomy): domain Bacteria; kingdom Pseudomonadati; phylum Pseudomonadota; class Gammaproteobacteria; order Enterobacterales; family Enterobacteriaceae; genus Klebsiella; species Klebsiella sp. Ech2A. The sequence continues at coordinate 16,047 of NZ_JAQGFU010000072.1, forward strand.
CCGGTTTTCATCACCAACTTCCAGCTGCAGAAGGTGGACTATACCCATCTTGGTACCGACCTGTTCACCACCCACTAGGCCGCCTCACTCGCCGTCGGGATGCTGATGGCGACGGGTTTTGCCGAATGACAGGCAAAAAAAATCCGCCCCTGTGAGGCGGATTTTTTATATCACCGAAGTGATTAGAAGCGGTAACCAACGCCCGCGATCCAGGTACCAACGTCAACGTTACGAATGCGAGACTGCTCGTAAGAGAAGTCCAGAGCAACGTTTTCGATCGGGTTGAACTGCAGACCAGCGCCGTAGGAGAAACCGTAGTCGCTCATGTCAGCTTTGTTCGGGTAGCTGTTGTCCTGGAATTTACCGTAACCCACACCCACTACGCCGTAGATGCTTGCCCAGTCGTTGAGACGGTAAGCCGGACCAGCGGTGATGCCGTAGTACTGGCCTTTTTCGTATACGCCAGATTCGGTGCGATCTTTTTCAGTGTAGGTGAAGGAACCGATAACACCCAGCGGGCTATTGTCTTGCTCGTAACGGTACTTCAGGTTGAAACCGCCTGCTTTATTCGCTTCGCCCTGCATGTCGCTCTGAGCATAACCACCGGTCACGGTAGAAGTTGCAGCGAACGCGGTACCTACGGATGCAGCCAGTACAACAGCCAGTGCTGAAAAACGTGCAATTTTATTCATAACCACCTCAAATGTGTTTCTAATAAGTCCTAAGTCTTAAATATATCAAAAACTTTGAGGAAACTCTTTCCGCTTTACACTGTCTAACACACTTTTTCATGTAACCAAAAGTTTCCACAAAACTATAACAAACTGGAAAACAACCGTTTTTAGCGGATACAATCATATTTATGCGCGTAGCTCGCCGGACATGCATCCAGATTATTCCTAATCACCAGACAAATGCTTCAGCGGCACGCTGCCGATTATACCCCCCTCCCCGAGGATTTTTTCAACATTAGCTCAACTGCGGTTGGGTAATTCATTTACACTGGAACCTTTACCGGTTTTGACAAATTTTGACAGGAGAAAGGATGCCCGGCTTGTCCCGAAAGGTCCCGGCGTGGTTGCCGACGGCAGTTATTTTAATCGCCATGATCTCTATTCAGAGCGGCGCGTCGCTGGCGAAATCGCTCTTTCCGCTGGTTGGCGCACCCGGCGTGACGGCCCTGCGCCTGGCGCTAGGCACCCTGATTCTGGTGATCATTTTCAAGCCCTGGCGGCTGCGCTTCGCCCGCGAACAGCGCCTGCCGCTGCTCTTTTACGGCCTCGCGCTGGGGGCGATGAACTATCTGTTCTATCTCTCAATTCAGCGCATACCGCTGGGCATTGCGGTGGCCCTCGAGTTTACCGGCCCGCTGGCGGTGGCCCTCTTTGGCTCGCGGCGTCCGCTCGACTTCGTATGGGTGATTCTGGCGGTTCTGGGGCTATGGTATCTCCTGCCGCTGGGGCAGGACGTGGCGCAGGTCGATCTCACCGGCGCGCTGCTGGCGCTGGGCGCCGGGGCCTGCTGGGCGGTCTATATTCTTACCGGCCAGCGCGCGGGCGAAGAGCACGGCCCGGCAACGGTGGCGATGGGCTCGCTCATTGCCGCGGTAATTTTTGTGCCGCTGGGTATGCTGCAGGCAACCGATACGCTATTCCAGTGGTCGCTGCTGCCGCTGGGCCTGGCGATCGCCGTGCTCTCTACCGCGCTCCCCTACTCGCTGGAAATGATCGCCCTGACCCGCATGCCGACCAAAACGTTCGGCACGCTGATGAGCATGGAGCCCGCCCTTGCCGCGCTGTCGGGAATGGTGTTCCTTGGCGAGACGCTGACCTTCACGCAGACCCTGGCGCTGGGGGCGATTATCCTCGCCTCGATGGGTTCGACGCTAACGATGCGGCGGGAAACGAAGCTGAAAAAAGTCGATATCGGCTAAATTGTCAGACGGTTCTGTACGGCCATCTCGCCGTACAGCACTCACGCACAAATGCACTCAACCCATTGAGTTAAATGACTTTTCAAATTATCAACAAGCCTGCGCTATCAAACCGATAGAGACTACCGACACCGCCTTCTGCGTATCCGTTGCTATACTTGTTCCCATGAGTTACCGGGGACAAGCGCTCCATATAATTCGATTTGAAGTATGACGAGTATAAATATCAAGAGGATATGAAACTATGAGTACCGCAAAACTGGTTAAAACTAAAGCATCTAACCTGCTCTATACCCGCAACGATGTGACCGACAGCGAAAAGAAAGCCACCGTTGAGCTGCTCAATCGTCAGGTTATCCAGTTCATCGACCTGTCGCTGATCACCAAACAGGCTCACTGGAATATGCGCGGTGCCAACTTTATTGCCGTTCATGAAATGCTGGACGGCTTCCGCACGGCGCTGACCGAGCACCTCGATACGATGGCCGAACGCGCCGTCCAGCTCGGCGGCGTTGCGCTGGGCACCACTCAGGTTATCAACAGCAAAACTCCGCTGAAAAGCTATCCGCTGGACATTCACTCCGTCCAGGACCACCTGAAAGAGCTGGCCGACCGCTACGCGATCGTGGCGAACGACGTGCGCAAAGCGATTAGCGAGGCAAAAGACGAAGATACGGCCGATATCTTCACCGCCGCTTCTCGCGATCTGGATAAATTCCTGTGGTTTATCGAATCTAATATCGAATAATCGCCACGCCGACTGCCGTCAGCCCCGCTGGCGGCATTTCCCTCTCTCCACGCCTCACGTTTCCCGCTTTTTTTATCACCGCGCGCCATCGCACTCTTTTAGTGCATCACAATGGTCAAAATGCGTACTAAAGTAAATCAAATGTAATAATCACCTCACACAATCGTTACAGCGAGATTGTTTTCCCATCGGTGTTTGCGTTAAAAATGCTCTTGTTATTCGGCATATTTATGACGCACCAAAACAGCGCCCCGTTATGGTGCGGATTCCGTTTGCCAGACCCGAAAGCGTGCAACAGGAACCACCCTGGTTGTTATAAAACAACAGGTTGTAAAACTGGCACGATTTTTTCATAGGGTTACTCGTTCTCGCAGGGGATCGTCCCGTGGATATAAAAGGAAATGCTATGAAGTCTGTATTAAAAGTTTCACTGGCTGCACTGACCCTGGCTTTTGCGGTTTCTTCCCAGGCCGCTGAAAAACAACTGATTGTTGCGACCGATACGGCGTTTGTTCCGTTTGAATTTAAGCAAGGCGATAAGTACGTTGGCTTCGATGTCGACCTGTGGGCCGCCATCGCTAAAGAGCTGAAACTGGACTATACCCTGAAGCCAATGGATTTCAGCGGCATCATCCCGGCGCTGCAAACGAAAAACATCGACCTCGCGCTGGCGGGGATTACCATTACCGAAGAGCGTAAAAAAGCGATCGACTTCTCCGATGGCTACTATAAAAGCGGCCTGCTGGTGATGGTGAAAGCGAACAACAACGACATTAAAGACGTGAAGGATCTGAACGGTAAAGTGGTCGCGGTTAAAGGCGGCACCGGCTCCGTTGACTACGCTAAGGCCAACATCAAAACCAAAGACCTGCGCCAGTTCCCGAACATCGATAACGCCTACATGGAGCTGAGTACCGGCCGCGCCGATGCCGTGCTGCACGATACGCCAAACATCCTCTACTTCATCAAAACCGCCGGCCACGGCCAGTTCAAAGCGGTAGGTGACTCGCTGGAAGCGCAGAGCTACGGCATCGCGTTCCCGAAAGGCAGCGACGATCTGCGTGGAAAAGTGAACGGCGCGCTGAAAACCCTGCACGAAAACGGCACCTACAACGAAATTTATAAAAAATGGTTCGGTACTGAGCCAAAATAATAATCAGACCGTATCCGCACGGATATATCTCTTACAGGCCTGCTGAGGTCTGGTAGCCCGGCACCGGCGCTTGCGCCCTCTGCCTGGGATCGCCTCGCAGCAGGCCTGAGTCATTTTTTCTCAGAGGGCCATCCTCTGCTTTCGACACGGTAACAGGAACGAATTATGCAGTTTGACTGGAGTGCCATCTGGCCCGCCATTCCAATTTTGCTGGAAGGCGCCAAAATGACGCTGTGGATCTCGGTCCTCGGCCTGGCTGGCGGTCTGATAATCGGCCTCGTCGCCGGTTTCGCCCGCTGCTTTGGCGGCTGGATAGCGAACCACATCGCGCTGGTCTTTATTGAAATTATTCGCGGCACCCCGATCGTGGTGCAGGTCATGTTTATCTACTTCGCCCTGCCGATGGCGTTTAATGATTTACGCATCGATCCGTTCTCCGCCGCGGTGGTGACCATCATGATCAACTCCGGCGCCTACATCGCGGAAATTACCCGCGGCGCGGTGCTCTCTATCCACAAGGGCTTCCGCGAAGCCGGCCTGGCGCTCGGACTGTCTCGAGGCGAAACCATTCGCCACGTGATCCTGCCGCTGGCGCTGCGCCGCATGCTGCCGCCGCTGGGCAACCAGTGGATCATCAGCATCAAAGATACCTCGCTCTTTATCGTCATCGGCGTTGCCGAACTGACCCGCCAGGGACAGGAGATTATTGCCGGTAACTTCCGCGCGCTGGAGATCTGGAGCGCCGTTGCCGTTATCTATCTCATTATCACCCTGGTTCTGAGCTTTATTCTGCGCCGTCTTGAAAGAAGGATGAAAATCCTGTGATTGAATTTAAAAACGTTTCCAAGCACTTTGGCCCAACCAAGGTGCTGCACGATATCGATCTGAAGATTAACAAAGGCGAAGTCGTGGTGATTATCGGGCCTTCCGGCTCCGGTAAATCAACCCTGCTGCGCTGCATCAACAAACTGGAAGAGATAACCAGCGGCGAGCTGATCGTCGACGGCCTGAAGGTCAACGATCCGAAGGTAGACGATCGCCTGATCCGCCAGGAAGCCGGCATGGTGTTCCAGCAGTTCTATCTCTTCCCGCACCTGACGGCGCTGGAGAACGTCATGTTCGGGCCGCTGCGCGTGCGCGGCGCGAAGAAAGAGGCGGCCGAGAAGCTGGCGAAAGATCTGCTGGAAAAAGTGGGGCTGGCGGAACGCGCGCACCACTATCCCTCAGAGCTCTCCGGCGGCCAACAGCAGCGCGTGGCCATCGCCCGCGCGCTGGCGGTGAAGCCGAAAATGATGCTGTTCGATGAGCCTACCTCCGCGCTGGATCCGGAGCTGCGCCATGAAGTGCTGAAGGTCATGCAGGATCTGGCAGAGGAAGGAATGACGATGGTTATCGTGACTCACGAAATCGGCTTCGCCGAAAAAGTGGCCTCGCGCCTGATCTTCATCGACAAAGGGCGTATTGCGGAAGATGGCGATCCGCAGGTTCTGGTCAAGAACCCGCCCAGCCCGCGCCTGCGCGAATTCCTGCAGCACGTTGCCTGATAGCTACCGGCTCCCCCGTCGCGGGGAGCCGCTTTCCAGATTCATCCCAGC